>NZ_BAAAVI010000030.1:0-93777 GCF_039534445.1 Streptosporangium fragile
GCGCGGGCGGCACACCGGGGCCGGGGCGCCCGGGCCCGCCTGCGGCGGCGCGGGGACGGGGCGAGGCGGGCGGCCGGGACGGGCCGCGCGAGGAAAGCGGAGAGGTGATGAGCATGGGAGCCGGGGACGTGCCGGACCTGGTCGTCCGGTCGCGGCGGGCCGTGCTGCCGGACGGCGAGCGCCCGGCGGCGGTGGCCGTGCGCGGCGGAAGGATCGCCGGGGTGCACGCCTACGACGCGGACCTGACCGCCGCCGAGCAGGTCGACCTCGGCCACGTCGCGCTGCTGCCCGGCCTGGTCGACAGCCACGTGCACGTCAACGAGCCGGGCCGCACGCACTGGGAGGGCTTCGCCAGCGCCACCCGGGCCGCCGCGGCGGGCGGGGTGACCACGATCGTGGACATGCCGCTCAACTCGCTGCCGCCGACCGTGAACACCGCCGCGCTGGCCGCCAAGCGGCGGGCCGCGGACGGGCAGTGCCGGGTGGACGTCGCCTTCTGGGGCGGGGCGATCCCCGGTAACCTGGCCGACCTGCGGCCGCTGCACGAGGCGGGCGTGCGCGGGTTCAAGTGCTTCCTGTCCCCCTCCGGCGTGGACGAGTTCCCGCCGCTGGACCTGGACGGCCTGCGGGCCGCCATGGTGGAGATCGCCTCCTTCGACGGCCTGCTGGTCGTCCACGCCGAGGACCCCGCGCTGCTCGCCGACCCCGCCGGGCCGGGGTACCGGGAGTTCCTCGCCTCGCGGCCGGGCGAGTCCGAGCGCCGCGCGGTCGAGCGGGTCGCCGAACTGGCCGGGGAGACCGGGGTGCGGACGCACATCCTGCACGTGTCGTCCGCGCTCTGCCTGGAGCCGCTGGCCGACGCGCGCCGGCGGGGGGTACGGCTCACCGCGGAGACCTGTCCCCACTACCTCACGCTGGCGGCCGAGGACGTGCCGGAGGGCGCGACCCAGTTCAAGTGCTGCCCGCCCATCCGTTCCGCGGCCAACCGCGACGAGCTCTGGCGCGGGCTCGCCGACGGGCTGCTGAGCTGCGTCGTCTCCGACCACTCCCCGTCCACCCCGGACCTGAAGGTGCCCGACTTCGCCGCCGCCTGGGGCGGGATCTCCTCCCTGCAGCTCGGCCTGACCGCCGTCTGGACCGAGGCCTCGCGGCGCGGGCACGGCCTGGGCGACGTGGTCCGGTGGATGGCCGCGGGCCCCGCCGCGCTGGCCGGGCTGCGGGGCAAGGGCGCCCTCGCCGAGGGCGCCGACGCCGACCTGGTCGCCTTCGACGCCGACGCCCCGCACACCGTGGACGTCGCCGCCCTGCACCACAGGAACCCGGTCACCCCCTACCACGGCCGGACCCTCACCGGCGTGGTCCGCACGACCTGGCTGCGCGGCCGGGCCGTGGGGGAAGATCCGCGAGGGAGCCTCCTTTGACGCCCCGTCCCGCTGCCGGCGCCTCCGATGTCCCGCGCCCCTCCGGCCCGCCCGGCACCGCCGGGGCCGGTTTCACCGCGCTGCCCGACCTCGCCCTGCGCACCCTCGGCGGCTCCGTCATCGCCGCCAACGACGAGTCCTTCGCCGAGCGGGAGAACCTGATCCGCCCCGGCCGGCCCGGCTTCCGGCCGCACACCTTCGGCGCCAAGGGGCAGGTCTACGACGGCTGGGAGACCCGCAGGCGGCGCGAGCCCGGCCACGACTGGGCCCTGGTCAGGCTCGGCATGCCCGGCGCGATCCGGGGCGTGGTGATCGACACCGCCTGGTTCACGGGCAACTACCCGCCCCACGCCTCCGTCGAGGCCACCGCGGCCGGGGGCTACCCGACGGCCGCCGAACTGGAGTCCGCCGACTGGGTGGAGATCGTCCCCCGCAGCGCCGTCACGGGCGACGCCGAGCACTTCTTCGAGGTGGCCGACGAACGCCGCTACACGCACGTCCGGCTGAACATGTTCCCCGACGGAGGCATCGCCCGGCTGCGCGTGCACGGCGAGGTCAGGCCCGACCTGAGCCTGTACGAGGGGCTCGGCCTGGACCTGGCCGCCCTGGAGAACGGCGGCCTCGTCACGGGCTGCTCCAACGAGTTCTACTCCTCGCCCAACAACGTCATCGCCCCCGGCCTCGCCCGCCACCAGGCCGAGGGCTGGGAGACGGCCCGGCGTCGCGACGGCGGGAACGACTGGCTGGTGATCCGCCTGGCCGGCGCCGGCGTCGTCAGGCTTGCCGAGATCGACACGACCAACCTGGTCTTCAACGCCCCGGCCGCGGTCACCCTCACCGGCACCGCGGACGGGGACACCTGGTTCCCGTTGCTGCCGCGGACCCGCCTGCTGCCCGACACCCCGCACCGCTTCCGTATCGAGGGCGCGCCGCCGGCCACGCACGTCCGGGTGGACATCCATCCCGACGGCGGCCTCGCGCGGGTCCGCCTCCACGGTTTCCTGACCGGCGGCTGACCGCCCGGCCCCGGGCGGGGCCGCCGTCCGCTTCCCGTCGTCCGCCCGTTCCCCGCTGCTCGCGGGCCGGGTGCCTCCGGGCGCCGGTCCCGGTCATGACGCCGGCCCCGGCCGGCCCCGTATGCGCGGATCCCGGTTCCGGGCCCGGGAGCGGGCCCGGAACCGGGATCCGGAAGGTCAGCTCAGTGCCAGATGGTCACTTCGGTGCCGGGGGGAACCGGCTGGCCGCCCGCCGGGATCTGCGCCACGACCACCCCCCGGCCCAGGGCTTTTTTCACCTTCACCCGCATCCCCGCCGTCTGGAGCTCCTGCCTGGCGGCCTTGACGTCCTTGAACACGATGTTCGGGATGACGATGACGTTCTGGCCGGGGTCGTTGGGGTTCTGGCCGTTCTCCCACGGCCAGTGCCACTCGGGATTGGCGCACTGCGAGAGGGTCAGCCGGACCACGGCGCCCTTGTCGACCTCCGTGTTGGGCTGCGGGTCCTGGGCGATGACGGTGCACGGCTGGGCGGCGTCGACCTGCTCGACGAACTCGGGGACGAAACCCGCCGTGCGCAGCGTCTGGTCGGCCTGGTCGCGGGGCATGCCCTTGACGTCCGGCATGACGAGGCCCGCGCTGACGACCAGGTTGACCTTGCTGCCCTCCTTGACCGGGTTGCCCACGGCGGGACTGGTGCGCATCACCTGGTCACGGGGGACGGTATCGCTGGCCTGCCTCCGGACGCTCCCGGGGACGAGCCCGGCCTCGGCCAGTTTGACGCGGGCGTCGGGGGCACTCAGCCCCACCACGTTGGGCACGGCGACCCGCTTGGGGCCGGCCGAGGCGATGATGATCAGCTTGGTGCCCGGCTCGACCTCGGTGCCCGAGGTCGGTTCGGTGCGCAGCACGTTGCCCTTGGGCACCTTCTCGTCGTTCTCGGCCTTGCCCTCCTCGACGACGAAGCCGCGCTGTTTGGCCTCGGTGGCGGCGAGCGTGGCGTTCTGCCCGATCAGGTAGGGCACCTTGATCGAGGTGTCCTGCGAGAACAGCCAGCCGGTCACGCCGACCGCGATCACCATCACCACGGCCAGCCCGATCAGGAACCACCGGGCCCGCGGGCGCCGGCGCTCCTTCGGTGCCGCCGGTGCCGCCGGTGCCGCCGGCGGTGCCTGGCCGCCGGCCGGGCCGGTGAGCAGGTCGGCGCGGGGCTGGATGAGGGTCTGGTTGACCGGCCCGGGCGCGGGGGCCGCCGGGTGGACCTGCGTGGCCGCCGCCGGCCCGGCCGGGACCGGAGCCGCCGGGACCGCCGGGACCGGGCCGCTCTCGCGGGGGAGCATCCGGTGCGCGTCGACGGCGGCGACCAGCATCGCGGTGGCGTCGGCCGGCCGGCCGGCCGGGTCGCGGGCCGTCGCCTGGGCCACCAGCGTGTCGAGGAGCGGGTGGGAGCCGGGCAGCAGCGCCGAGGGCACCGGCACGGTGTCGTGCACGTGCCGGTAGGCCACCGACATGGGGGTGTCGCCCTCGTACGGCTGGCGGCCGGTCAGCAGCTCGAACAGCATGATGCCGGCCGCGTAGACGTCGCTGCGGGCGTCGGCGGCGCCCGAGG
This sequence comes from Streptosporangium fragile, assembly GCF_039534445.1. NCBI lineage: Bacteria > Bacillati > Actinomycetota > Actinomycetes > Streptosporangiales > Streptosporangiaceae > Streptosporangium > Streptosporangium fragile. The sequence continues at coordinate 4,026 of NZ_BAAAVI010000030.1, forward strand.
TCACCTGCTCGGGCGACATGTAGCCGATGGTGCCGATCATGACACCGGTGCGAGTCTGGTTGGTCGCCTCGATCGCCCTGGCCAGGCCGAAGTCCACGACCTTGACCCGCCCGTCGTCGGCGATCAGCACGTTCTCCGGCTTGACGTCACGATGGACCATCCCGGCCTGGTGGGCGGCGCCCAGCGCGGCGAGGACGGGGATCATGACCTCGAGCGCCTCGCGGGCGGGGAACCTGCCCCGGGCGCGAAGCACGTCGCGCAGCGTGCGCCCCGGCACGTACTCCATCGACAGGTAGACGTTGCCGCCGTCCGTGCCCTGGTCGAACACGTGCACCACGTTGGGGTGCGACAGGCTCGCCACCGACTTGGCCTCGCCGATGAAGCGCCGCACGAAGGCGGGGTCCTCGGCCAGTGTGCGGTGCATGACCTTCACAGCGACCATGCGGTCGAGCCGGATGTCCAGGGCCAGATAGACGGTCGCCATGCCGCCCCGGGCGATCCGGGACTCGACGCGATAACGCCCGTCGAGGAGTTTCCCGACTAGGGGGTCCGTAAGCGTCGTGTCCACGTGCCCGAGTTTACGGGCGATTTGAGTCCCGCCGGGTCTGCGAATCCCAAACCGATGCCGAGACGTGGTCGTTTTCTATCGATGAAGGGGCGAGGACGCCTCCGCGTAGCGACGCCGGGGTATCCGTCCGGCCAGGTGGGCCGCCCGGCCCGCGGCGACGGCCGACCGCATGGCCTGCGCCATCAGTTCCGGCTGCCGGGCACGGGTGACCGCGGTGGCGAGGAGCACCGCGTCACAGCCCAGCTCCATCGCCAGCGCCGCGTCGCTGGCCGTGCCGATCCCGGCGTCCAGGATGACCGGCACGTTCGCGAACTCCACGATGAGCTCGATGTTGTGCGGGTTGCGGATGCCGAGCCCGGAGCCGATCGGCGCGCCCAGCGGCATCACCGCCGCGCAGCCCGCCTGCTCCAGCCTGCGCGCCAGCACCGGGTCGTCACCGATGTAGGGAAGCACCGTGAACCCGTCGGCGACCAGGCGTTCGGCGGCGTCGAAGGTCTCCAGGGGGTCGGGCAGCAGGGTCCGCTCATCGGCGATCACCTCCAGCTTCACCCAGTCGGTCTCCAGCGCCTCCCGGGCCAGCCGGGCGGTCAGCACGGCCTCCCCTGCGGTGAAGCAGCCCGCGGTGTTCGGCAGGACCTTGATGCCGCGCCTGCGGAGCACGTCGAGCACCGAGCCGTGGGCGGAGGGGTCGAGCCGTCGCATCGCGACCGTGGTCAGCTCCGTCCCCGAGGCGACGAGCGCCGCGTCCAGGACCTCCAGGGAGGGTGCGCCGCCGGTGCCCATGATGAGGCGGGAGGAGAACTTCTCCCCGCCGATGATCAGATCGTCGTTCATGTCCGTCATCCTCTCCGCACCGCTCCCCGCGCCGTCGTGAGCACCGTCATCCTCCCTGTACCGCCGTGAGCACCTCGACCCGGTCGTCCTCGGCGAGCGCCGTGGAGTCCCATGCGCCCCGTGAGACGACCTCGTCGTTCACCGCGACGGCCACCCCGCTCCTGTTCGCGGTCAGTATCCGTACGGCCTGCGCGACGGTCGCCCCGTCGGGCAGTTCGTGCGCGGTCCCGTTGATGGTCACCTTCATGGGCGCTCCCGGAAGCGGAGGGGCGAGCAGATCGTGGAGAGTTCCCGGTCCGCCTCGCCCCAGCAGAGGTCGGCGGTGAGCGGGGCGAGCAGCACCCCGCCCCGGTGGTGGCCGGTGGCCAGCCACAGCCCCGGCACGGAGGCGGGGCCGACCAGCGGCAGGTTGTCCGGGGTGCCGGGGCGCAGCCCGGCGACCACGTCGGCCACCTCCAGCTCCGTCACGCCGGGGACGAGCTCCCGCGCGTCGCGCAGCAGCTCCCACAGCCCGCCGGCGGTGACGCGGGTGTCGAAGCCCATCTCCTCCTGGGTGGCGCCGAGGACGACCTCCCCGTCCCCGCGCGGCACCAGGTACACGTTCGAGCCGTGGACGGCTCCGCGCACGCACCGCCGGAGGACCGGCGCGGGGGAGCGCAGCCGCATGATCTGGCCCTTGACGGGCCGCACCGGAGGCAGCGCCTCGGGAGGCAGCCCGGCCAGGTTCCCCGACCAGGCGCCGGCCGCCAGCACGACCCGGTCGGCGCCGACGGTCTCGCCGGTCGCCAGCCGCACCCCGGTGACCGCGTCCGACGCCGTGAGCACCTCGGCCACCCGGGACCGGAGCAGCGCGCCCCCGGCGCGTTCCAGGGCCGCCAGGAGCGCCCTGGTGACCCTCCTGGGGTCGACCCAGGCGTCGCCGCCGGCCAGCATGCCGCCGCGGACGGCGGGGGCGAGCATCGGCTCGAGGCGGCGGCACTCGCGGCCGGTGAGGCGTTCGGCGGGCAGCCCCAGTTTGTCGACGAACGCGGCCAGGTCGTCCAGCGCGGCCAGGTCGTCGGAGCCGAAGGCGACGTCGAGCGTCCCGTCGGTGCGGTAGTCGAGGTCGTGCCCGCTCGCCTCGGCGAGCTCGGCGGCGAAGGCGGGCCATCTCTGCAGGGAGGCCAGGCCCAGCCGGAGCAGCGGCTCCTCCGTGTAGGTGACCTCGCTGACCGGTGCCAGCATGCCCGCCGCCGCGTGTGACGCGCCCGAGGCGGGCGCGGGGTCGGCCACCGCGACCCGCAGGCCGCGCCCGGCCGCGCGCCAGGCGACCGACAGCCCGATCACGCCCCCGCCGATGACGAGGACGTCGAAGCGGTGTGCCATGTGTGCTCCGCTCCCTTCGCCGGCATGACCCGGATCAGGTTCCTGGCGGTCGAGGGCTCGCTTGCGGCTCGCCCGGATCCTCGCGTCCCGCCCCGTGCCCGGCCGCGCCGTCATGCGGCGCCGTTCCCGGAACGTCGGTGGTCGCTGGGCTCCTCGCGTCCGCAGCCCTCCTCTCAGCCCGGTGCGTATCCGGGCTCCCGCGCGTCTTCTCCCCCCACCCTAAGGGTTCTCGCACCGCACTCAGTGCGTGGGATGTGAGCTAAATACCGTTTTCGTTATCAACGACCGTTGGTAGGAGGCGCCTCCTGACGCTTATCGTCGTGAAGTGTGAATCATGTCGTGGTAGTTGGGGCCGGTCTCGCCGGTGTGCGCAGCGTCGAAGCCTTACGGGCCCACGGGTTCGGCGGCACGATCACGATGATCGGTGAGGAGCGGCACCGTCCCTACGACCGCCCGCCCCTGTCCAAGGGCGTGCTGCTCGGGGAGACCGACTCCACGATCGTCGACTCCGACCTCGACGCGCTCGAGGTCGACTTCCGTCCCGGCGTGGTCGCCAAGGGACTCCATCCCGGCGTGGTCGAGACCACCGAGGGCGAGCTGGCCTACGACGGCCTGGTGATCGCCACCGGCGCGCGCCCCGTCCGGCTGCGCGGCGACGGCCCCCAGCACGTCCTGCGCACCATCGACGACGCGCTCGAACTGCGCTCCCTGCTCACCGAGGGCACCGGGGTCGCGGTGATCGGCGCCGGCTGGATCGGCGCCGAGGTGGCCACCGCCGCCCGCAAGGCCGGCTGCGCCGTGACCGTCATCGAGGCCGCCGACACGCCGCTGGCCGCCGCGCTCGGCCGGGTCGGCTCGTACACCGCCCCCTGGTACGAGGAGGCGGGCGTCGACCTGCGCCTGGGCACCCTGGTCGCCTCCGTCGACCAGGGTGGCGTCACCCTGGCCGACGGCTCCGCGGTCGAGGCCGAGGTGGTCGTCACCGGTGTGGGCGTGCGCCCCGCCACCGAGTGGCTGACCGGGTCCGGCGTCCGGCTGGACAACGGGGTCGTCACCGACGAGCACCTGCGCACCTCGCTGCCGGACGTCGTCGCCGTGGGCGACTGCGCCGCCTGGTGGTCGCGCCGCTACGGCCGCCGCCTCCGCGTCGAGCACTGGGACACCGCCCTGGGCGCCCCGGAGGTGGCCGTCGCCACGCTCCTCGGCGAGACCGCGGTCTACGACCCGGTCCCCTACTTCTGGTCCGAGCAGTTCGGCCACATGGTCCAGTACGCCGGGCACCACGACGGCGCCCGAATGATCATGCGCGGTGACCCGGCGGCCGAGGGGAAGGCCAGATGGGGGGTGTGCTGGCTGACCGACGACGATCGGCTCACCGCGATCCTGGCGGTCAACCGCCCCCGCGACCTGCTGCAGGGGCGCCGCCTCATCGAGAGCGGGCACCGGCTCGACGCCGGACGCCTCGCCGACCCCGCGGTGGCGCTGCGCGACTGCACGGTGGCCTGACCTCGCCTCCGGGGTGTTTGGCGGAGGGCACGATGTGGTAGTGGTGGTTTCGTGACGCTTTCTGTTGCGCAGATCGACCGGGAGACCGACCAGCTGGTGGGCGAGTGGCTCACCCTCACCGAGGTGGCCAGGAGGCTCAACCTCAGCACCGGTCGCGCAAAGCAACTTCTCAAGGACCACAAGCTCATCGGGGTGCGCCGGGACGGGGGAGAGCCCCAGGTGCCCGCCGCGTTCATCGCCGGAGGCGATGTCGTCAAGGGGCTGCCCGGCACCCTCACCGTGCTTCTCGACGCCGGATACGACGACGTCGAAGCCCTCCGCTGGCTTTTCACGCCGGACGACACCCTCCCGGGTTCGCCGGCCGAGGCGATCCTCGCGGGCCGCCACACGGAGGTCAAGAGGCGTGCCCAAGCCCTCGCTTTCTGACGCCCGCCTGTACCTGTGCACCGACGGGCGCCGTGACCGGGGAGACCTCGCCGACTTCCTGGACGCCGCTCTCACGGGCGGGGTCGACATCGTCCAGCTGAGAGAGAAGGGCCTGGAGGCGCGTCAGGAGCTGGAGCTGCTGTCCGTCTTCCGCGAGGCGTGCGACCGGCACGGCAAGCTCCTGGCCGTGAACGACCGGGCGGACATCGCGTACGCGATCCGCCCCGACGTGCTCCACCTCGGCCAGGACGACCTGCCGGTGGCCGTCGCGCGCGACATCCTCGGCGACGACATCCTCATCGGGCGTTCCACTCACGCCCCCGAGGAGGCGTCCGCCGCGGCCGTCGAGCCCGGCGTCGACTACTTCTGCTGCGGCCCGATCTGGCCCACGCCCACCAAGCCCGGCCGGCCCGCGCCGGGCCCCGGCCTGCTCCGGCACGCCGCGGCCCTGGGGACCGACCGGCCCTGGTTCGGCATCGGCGGCATCGACCTCGCCAACCTGGACGAGGTCATCTCGTACGGCGTGCGCCGGGTCGTGGTCGTGCGGGCCATCACCGAGGCCGACGACCCCAAGTCGGCGGCCGAGGAGTTCAAGCGGCGCCTGGCCGCCGTCTGACCCTCGCCCCGGCCGGCCGCCTCTTCCGGAGGTCCGGGCCGCGGCGGCCGGTCAGGTGCGGCGGGAGGTCGCGGCCACGGCCAGCTCGGCCAGGGCCGCGCGGGCGTCCTCGGTGATCGGGGAGCTCTCCAGGGAGACGAGCGCGTTCTCCAGATATCCCTTGATCATCTCCTCGCACGCCGCGAGGGCGCCCGTCTCCTCGATGATCTGCCGCAGTCGGTCGACCCCGGCCGTGTCCAGGTCCGGGTCGCCGAGCGTGCCGCGCACCGCCTCGGCCTGCTCCGGTGAGGCCGCCGCGAGCGTGCGGGCGATGAGCATCGTCCGCTTGCCCTCCCGCAGGTCGTCGCCCGCGGGCTTGCCGGTCTCCTCGGGATCGCCGAAGACCCCGAGGATGTCGTCGCGGAGCTGGAAGGCGATGCCCACGCACCGCCCGTACTCCTCGCAGAGCCGGTCGATCCACGGTCGCCCGCCCTGCGCGGCGAGCACCAGGCCGAGCCGCAGGGGCTGCTCCACGGAGTACTTGCCGCTCTTGAACAGGGCCACGCGCAGCGCGCTGTCGAAGGTGCCCTCACCGTGCGCCTGCTCCAGCAGGTCCAGGTACTGGCCGCACATCAGCTCGGTGCGCATGTCGTCGTAGACCTGCTGGGCCGCCTCCAGCGAGGCGCGGGGCAGCCCGCTGGTCCGCCACATCTCGCCGGACCAGATGAGCATCAGGTTCCCCAGCAGGATGGCCGCCCCCTCGCCGAACTGCTCGGCGGAGCCGTGCCAGCCGGCCTTCCTGTGCAGTTCCTCGAACCTGCGATGCGCCGAGGGCATGCCCCGGCGCAGGTCGCTGGCGTCCATCACGTCGTCGTGCACCAGGGCGCTGGCCTGCAGCAGCTCCAGCGAGGCCGCGGCGGAGAAGAACGCCGGGTCGTCGCCGCTTCCGCCCGCGCCACGCCAGCCCCAGTAGCAGAAGGCGGGCCGTAGTCGCTTGCCGGCCGAGAGGAAGTCCTCGACCGCGGTGATCAGAGGCACCACCTCGGGGGCGCCGACCTGCGGTCGCCGCCGGTCGACGAACTGCCGGAGGGAACGGTCGACCTCGGAGCGGATGGTGTCGAGCGCGGCTGCGGAAGCGGTCATGGTACGAGACTAACCGTCGAAGGAAGATATGCGGATCTAGGGTCTGTTCTGCTGATATTTCCACCAAAGTGGTCATCAGGCTTTCCGAAAGCGGCCGTCCGGTGGCTCCTGTCACGCGCCCTCGGTGTGGCGTCGCCTGTGACGTCGCCCACCGTTCGGTGGTTCCTGTCACGCGCCCTCGGTGTGGCGTCGCCCACCGTCCGGCGGCTCTGTCGTGCCGCCGTTGCCGCGGTCTCGGGCCCCCGGCGCCCCCGCGGTGCCGCCCCCGGCGGGGCGGCGGTCATCCGGCGTTCCCGGGGCCGCGTTTCCGTGGCCGGTTCCGGCCGGGGCGGGGCGGGGGCAGGGTGGGAACGACCACCGGGGCGGCCGGGCCAGTACCCTGGACCCATGGCTCTGGGTCGCCCGTCCGTCCTTCCCGATCGCGTTCCCACCGTCCGCGAGCTCCTCGCCGCCGGTGCCCGCTCGTTCTCCTTCGAGTTCATGCCGCCGAAGACCGAGGAGGGGGAACGGCACCTCTGGCGCGCCGTCCGCGAGCTGGAGGCGCTGCGCCCCACCTTCGTGTCCGTCACTTACGGCGCCGGCGGCAGCACCCGCGACCGCACGGTCGACATCGTGGAGCGCATCGCCCACGAGACCACGCTGACCCCGGTCGCCCACTTCACCGCCGTCAACCACTCCGTCCGCGAGCTGCGCCACCTGGTGGGCCGGTTCGCCGGGGCGGGCGTGCGCAACATCCTCGCCGTGCGGGGCGACCCGCCGGGTGACGTGACGGGTGAGTGGGTGCGCCACCCCGAGGGCGTCCTGTACGCCGAGGAACTGGTCCGGCTGATCCGCCAGGCCGGCGACTTCTGCGTGGGCGTGGCCGCCTTCCCGTACAAGCACCCGAGGTCGCCCTCGATCGAGTCCGACACCGAGTACTTCGTGCGCAAGTGCCGCGCGGGCGCCGACTACGCGATCACGCAGATGTTCTTCCGCGCGGACGACTACCTGCGGCTGCGTGACCGGGTGGCGGCCAGGGGCTGCGACACCCCGATCATCCCCGGCATCATGCCCGTCACGCAGATGAGCACGATCGCCAGGTCCGAGCAGCTCTCCGGCGCGCCCTTCCCGCCCGAGGTGGCCGCCCGGTTCGAGGCCGTCGCCGACGACCCCGCGGCCGTGCGCAGCCTGGGCATCGAGCACGCCGCCGAACTCTGCCAGACCCTGCTCGACGAGGGCGCGCCCGGCATCCACTTCATCACCTTCAACCGCTCCAGCGCGACCCGCGAGGTCTTCCAGGCTCTCGACCCCGCGCCGAGCGTGGCCCCGCTGCCCGTCTGAGCCGCCCGGGTCCGCCCCGCCCTCCCCGGCTGGGCGGCCCCGGCTGGGCGGCTGTTCCGGTTCGTTCCCGCTCAGCCGCGCAGCGGCAGCGCCGCCCCGAGGATCGCGTAGCGTTCGTAGCCGCCGGGGAAGACGAACCCGGTGAGCAGGTCGACGAAGCCGATGCTGCGGTAGAGGTGCCGGGCGGCGGTGGGCCGGTCGCGTGTCGACAGCACCGCGGTGCGCTCGGGGCGGCCCGCGCACATGCCCCGGACCAGCGACCGGCCGATGCCCTTGCCCTGGTAGTCGGGGTGCACGTGGATCTCGGCGAGTTCCAGCGCGTCGCCCAGCCACCCGCGGGCGCTTCCCTCGCCGCCCTTCTCCGCGAGGGCGCGGCTGACCACGTCGTGCCACCACTGCCCCGGGACCCCGTGGAAGCCGTAGGCGACCCCCACCGGCGTGCCGTCGGAGCGCTCGGCGAACAGGCAGGCGAACCCGGGGTTGCCGGCGTGGTTGCCCATGATGACCTTGCGACCGGCGATCTGGTCGGCGGGCGGGTTCATCGCCGCGATGTAGACGTCGAGGACCGCGTCCAGCCGGGAGGTGAACTCATCGGGGTCGATCCGTCGCAGTCCGATCACGCGTCGCACCCTAGCAAAACAGACATCTCGCCGGTCGTTGATAGGCATGAAAGCGACGTTCAGTATTTTTTATGGGTTTTTTGGTCGGGCTCTTCGGCGCGGAGGCCTTCCGGAACCCGGGCCCGCCGCCGCGCGGCGGACGGGGTCATTCGACGTCGACCGGGGTGCCCCCCGTGATGCGGAGCAGCTCGTCGAAAGAGGTGGGGAAGACCGTGTGCGGGTGACCGGCGGCGGCCCAGACCACCTCGTGCTTGCCGAGCCAGGTGTCGACCAGGGTCCGGATCGGGGCGGGGTGGCCGACCGGGCCGACGCCGCCGATGACCTGGCCGGTGGCCGCGCGGACGAAGTCGGGGGTCGCCCGCTTCACCTTCGCCGCGCCGACGGTCTCGGCGATCAGGTCGGTGTTCACCCGGTGGGCGCCGCTGGTCAGCACCAGGAGCGGAACGCCGTCGGCGTCGAACACCAGGCTGTTGGCGATGGCGCCGACCTCGCAGCCGAGCTGCGCGGCCGCGGTGGCCGCGGTCGGGGTGGCCTCCGCGAAGACGACGATCTCGCCGGGAACGCCGTGCTCGCGCAGGACGGCGGCGACCTTCTCGATGTTCGGATGCAACTTTTCTGGCACGCGGCCACTCTAAACAGATTGACTGTCGATTGCCGTCTCCTGATCGGCGGCAGACCCGACGGGGCCGTGCGCTATGGTCCCTTGGTCCGGTCACCAGCGATATGAGGAGTTGATCGAAAGTGGGGGTTGGACGGCGGCCCGCAGCGGCCGCGCTGATGACTGCCGGGGCCGTGCTGCTCTCCATGGCAGGTGCCACCGCCGCCCACGCCGCGGCGCCGGCCGTCGCGTACGCGCCGGTCACCGCGTTCGCCGAGGTCGCCGCGGGCACCCCGGCCGCGGCGGGGAAGACGGGTGCGAAGGCCGAGGCGTCCGGGTTCGCCGCTCCCGGCAAGACGCTCAAGCTCGGAGCGAAGGGCTCCGCGGTGAAGGTGCTCCAGACCCGCCTGGCCGAGCTCGGCTACTCGCCCGGCCGGATCGACGGCCGCTACGGCGGGGCGACCCTGACGGCGGTCTGGGCCTTCCAGAAGGTCAACGGCATCACACCGACCAGCACCGTGGCGAAGAAGACCTGGGCCGCCCTGGAGGCGCCGCAGGCTCCGAAGGTGCTCGTCCCGAACGGCAAGCCGACCCGGGTGGAGGTCAACCTCACCAAGCAGGTGATGGTCCTCTACGTCGGCGGCGCGGTGAAGCTGATCAGCCACACCTCCTCCGGCAGCGGGATCCCGTACTGCGAGACGGCCACCTGGGAGGGGAAGACCCAGCGGTTCTGCGGCGACGCCCGTACGCCGACGGGCGACTACAAGACGACCTGGCGCCGTGACGGCTGGCACCGGTCCTACCTGGGCCAGCTGTACAACCCGATCTTCTTCAACGGCGGCATCGCCTTCCACGGCGCGCTCTCGGTGCCGCTGACGCCCGCCTCCCACGGGTGCGTCCGGCTGCCGATGCACGTGGCGGAGGTCCTTCCCGACCTGCTCGGCACGGGGGTGCCGGTGCACGTGCGAGGCAAGTTCGCCCGCTAGGCGTCCCTGCCACGTGCGAGGCGAGTTCGCCCGCCGGGCGTCCCGGCCACGAGCGAGGCCCCGGAAGATCTCGATCTTCCGGGGCTTTCGCATGCCCGGGAAGATCGAACTTTTGTTCGTGGGTTCACTTGACACCATTAGTGATCGAATTTATGTTCGATGTAATGACGCGGGGCTCGCGGCCCGCGTCCAGGGCGGTCGGCCTGGCCCTCGTCGTCGGCGGAGACGATCGGGCCAGGCCGTGGCGGGCGGGGAGAGGGGAAGCTCCTCGTCCGGCCGCCCGGCGGATTGTCGGTGAGGTCTGCGAAGGTGGTCTCACCGGCGAAAACGCCGGGAGCCGCTTGCGACCAAGGAGGCTGAAGCGCATGACCCCTCGGCTCAGCGATTCCGGTGGGCCCCGGCTCTCGTCCACGGTGCGGGCGCATCTCGCCGACGCACGCGACTGCCTCGAAGAGGCCGCCGCGGCCAAGACCTCCGCCGCCCGTTACGTCGCCGCCCACATGGCGGCGCTCCGGGCGGCCGCGGCCGTGCTGGCCGCACGGCCCCGTCCCATGCAGGGCCGCAGACGCAGGCTGCGCAGCGCCTGGGAGCTCCTGCCCGAGGCCGAGCCCCGGCTGGCCGACTGGGCGCCCTATTTCGAGACGAGCGCCGTCAAGCGGGCCTCCGCCGAGGCCGGGGTGACCCGCGTGATCTCGCCACGCGACGCCGAGGAGCTCATCTCCGAGGCCGAGCGCTTCGTCACCGAGGTGGAGACGATGCTCGGCGTGCCCGTCCAGCCGACGCTGCCGACCCGCGTCCCCCTCGCCGGCTAGGTCCCGTCCCCTCCCGGCACCGCCGGGAAGGCCACTGGAGCGCCCGGCCCTCTCCGGCGCCCCCGGACGGCGGATCCCGGCTTTCCCCGTCCCCGCCCGGCGTCACCGCTCGTCCGCCCCGGCGGACACCGGGCACGTGGCGGGCACGCGGTCGCCGTGCTAGGCGGCCGAGGAGGTCTCGTGGGCCGCGCGGTGGCGCAGCAGGAGCATGGCCGCGTCGTCACCCAGCGGCCGGCCCACGTGGCGCAGCAGGTCGGCGCGGAGGGCGTCCAGCGAACCCTGCGGGTCGGCCCCGTTCAGCAGGTGCGCCCTCGCCGCCAGCGGGTAGAACCGCCCGGTCCCGTCGCGTGCCTCGATGACCCCGTCGGTGTAGAAGAGCACCTGGTCGCCCGGCTCGAACGGGACGTGGTAGAGCACCGGGTCGATCGCCTTGAGCGATCCCATGCCCAGCGGCAGCGCCTCGTCCGGCGGCTCGGCGAACCAGCGCCCGCCCTCGGCGTCGAGCACCATGGGCGGCGGGTGGCCGCAGTTGATGACGCCGATCGTGGAGCCGCCGTTGATCTCGGCCAGCACGGCGGTCACGAACTGCTCGCCCGAGAGCTCCCGGGTCAGGGCGTTCTCCAGCCGCGTCACGACCCCCTGGAGCCTGCGCTCGTCGTGGGCCGCCTCCCGGAAGGCGCCGAGCACCACCGCGGCGGTCTCCACCGCCTCCAGGCCCTTGCCCTGCACGTCCCCCACGATGATCCGCACCCCGTGCGGGGTGGTGACGACCTCGTACAGGTCACCGCCGATGCGGGCCTCGGCCGTGGCGGAGGTGTAGGAGACGGCCACGCCGATCCCGGGCCCCGCCCGGCGCGGCACCGGCCGCAGCAGCACCCGCTGGGCGGCCTCGGCCACCGAGCGGACGTCGGCGAGTTGCCGCTCGTGGCGGAGCCGGCCCGCGCTGGCCAGCACGCTGGCCACCGTGACGCCGAGAATGGCGATCATCGTGATGTTGGTGCGGGGCGTCCAGAGGATGTCGTTGTAGAGGCCGAGCACGACGCACAGCGCCAGCGCGATGGCGCCGACCGCGGTGGTGCGGGCCAGGCCGCACGCCACGCTGGCGAAGGCGGGGCCGAGGGCGAGCAGGGGGAGGAGCCCAGCCGTGGGACCGGACCCGAAGTCGATGAGGGCCACCACGGCCATCACGACGAACGGCAGGAGCTTGAGCGTCTCCTGGGTCTTACCGGTGCCGATGGACGTCAGCAACCGGAGAAAGGCGCGTGTCCTGGTCGATCCCAGCAACGCCATGACGGCGCGCAGACGGCTCTGGGGGCGCGCTTGAGAGCGATCGTGCCGATCCTCCCCGGGGGCCATGTCCACCACATCTCGCTAAGTGCATGTTTGCCTTTTCCTACCACAGCAACGGTCGTCTGCGGCGCGGCGTGAAGGCCATGTTCACTGAGAGAGCAAGATTTTCGGCGGGGTGGGCACGCCGGCCCCCGGCGCACCCACGACCGTGCAGGCCGTCAGAAGGACTCGACGGCGCGGCGCGCCTCGGGGTCCAGCACCCCCCAGCCGATGAGCTCCTCGGTCAGCTCACTGGGGGACTTGTCGTAGATCACGGCGAGGGAGCGCAGGTCCTCCTGGCGGATGGAGAGCACCTTCCCGTTGTAGTCACCGCGCTGGCTCTGGATGGTCGCCGCGTAGCGGGCGAGCGCGCCGGCCTTCTCCTTCGGCAGCTGGGCAAGACGCTCAAGATCGATCACAAGCTTCGGCGTCGGGCCGAGGGGGCTCGGGGCGGCGCCCCCGGGCAGCAGTTCCGAGACCGGGACCCCGTAGAAGTCGGCCAGCTCGGCGAGCTTCTGCACGGTCACGGCACGGTCGCCGCGCTCGTAGGAGCCGACCACGACCGCCTTCCAGCGCCCGCGGGACTTCTCTTCGACCCCGTGCAGGGACAGGCCCTGCTGGGTGCGAATCGCGCGGAGTCGTGCACCCAGCGACTTGGCGTACTCAGACGGCATCGTGTTGGCCCCCCGGCTCTCTATGTGCTGCTCTCACTTTGATTGTGCTACCTCGCAACTTATGACCCAGCCACCGGGTTGGCGCCTGGGGTAGGCACCATCGGTGACCGGAGCGTCAGGGTTCACCCGATAACGCCGCGAGGTGTGGTTACGGACAGTGACGGTAAAGCTGTGGGCGCCTAAGGTCAAGCTGATTGGAAAAAAGATGTCGATTCCGATCCGATGTGGTCCGCCTCAAACGCCGCACTTGTCCTATCCGGGACGGTGAATCTTCCTGCTCCTCCGGTGCCGCCGGCGGATTCGTGTCCCTCCCGCGGATTTCGCGGCGACATCATCGGCGCCGCGACGGGGAGAGTATGATCTTCAGGGACGCGCCGCCGGGGAACACCCGGCGCGACGGTTCCGCCCGGACGGCGCGGGCGGGGCCGGGTCAGACGGGGCCGGGTCAGACACCATCGCGTTCGAGCGGGCAGCTCATGCAGCGTGGGCCGCCCCGGCCGCGGCCGAGTTCGCTGCCCCGGATCGTGATCACCTCGATGCCGTTGGCCCGCAGGTGGTTGTTGGTGGTGGTGTTGCGCTCGTAGGCCACGACCACGCCGGGGCGCAGGGCCAGCACGTTGCATCCGTCGTCCCACTGCTCCCGTTCGGAGGCGTAGACGTCCTGCGTGGCGGTGAGGACCTTGATGTCGTCCAGGCCGATGGCGTGGGCGATGGCCCGGTGCATGTCCTCGGGGGCGTGATCGGTGATCTTGAGTTCCTTCTCGTTGTCGCCGGGCTCGACCGTGTAGGAGGGCAGCATGCCCAGCCCCGCGTACTTGGTGAAGACGCCGACGTCCACGTTGGTCATGACCGTGTCGAGGTGCATGAACGCCCGGGCCTTGGGCATGTCCAGGGCGACGATCTTCGTCGCCGCGCCCCTGGCGAACAGGCTGCGCGCGAGCATCTCCACCGCCTGCGGCTGGGTGCGCTCGCTGATCCCGACCAGCACCGCGCCCCGGCCGATGACGAGCACGTCGCCTCCTTCGATGGTGGCCGGCGCGGCGCGCATGCCGGGCATCCAGACGTCGTAGCCGCCCTCTTCCGGCCGGTCGTAACCGGAGGCGAAGACCGGGTGGTAGCGGTAGACCGCCTCCATGTTCACGGTCTCGCGGCGGCGGGCCTTCTTCCGCATCGCGTTGATGGAGACGCCGCCGTAGATCCAGCACGAGGTGTCGCGGGTGAACAGGTGGTTGGGCAGCGGCGGGAGCACGAAGTCGTCCGGCTTGAGCGTGTGGAAGGCGAGGCTCCGGGGGTCGGTGCCCATCTCGACCAGTTCGCGTTTGGTGATGCCGCCGATGAGGTAGCGCTGGAGCGCGGTGGAGTCCATCGCGTCGAGGGCGTTGCGGATCGCGTCGACGGCCATCGGCCCGAAGTAGCGCTCGTCGGCGATGCCGTCCAGGATGTGCTTGCGGGCCTCGGGGATCTCCACCGTCTCGCGGAGCAGGTCGGCCAGCAGATGGACGGTGACGCCCTGGTCGGCGAGGACCTTCTGCCACTCCTCGTGCTCCTCCACGGCGCGCTGCACCCACAGCACGTCGTCGAAGAGGAAGTCGTCCTTGTTCGAGGGCGTGAGCCGTTTCAGCGCGAGGTCGGGCCGGTGGATCAGGACCTGGTGGAGCCGGCCGACCTCGGAGTCGACGTGAAAGGTCATCTGTCTTCCTCCGCAATCCTTCCGCAATCCTTCCGCGGTCCTTCGCGGACGGCGGCGAGGTCGCCGGAGGGCGGTGCCGGTCGTCTCCGGGCGGCCGCCCGCCGCACCTCACTGTGTGATATCGCCACGTTTTTCAGTAATACGGACGTAGAACGCATTACCTCCTGAATACCCCGGAAGTTGATGAAGATCACAATATTTGTTCCCTTTTGGGGTGACTGCGAGAGTGTCCCTTCACCCGCCGTGACCGCCACCGGGCCTCGTCGGCACGCCGTCGCGACCGCCGCCGCGAATGCCGTCGGGCCCCGCCGCCACCGCCGTCGCCATGCCGTCGCGACCGCCGCCGCACCCCGCCCGTACCGGCCTCGGGCGCCGTTCTCCGAGGTAGCACGGGTGAGGGCCGGTTCGGAGCAGTCACCGCGCGGCTGATACCGTGAGGTCATCGACTTCCTTTAAGACCCGTCCCGTGAGGCGGGAAAGGTGGTGTTCTTCTTGGCCGATGCCGTTTCGCATGCGCGCGGCAGCGCGCACGCCGTTCTCGAAGGGCCCGACATCAGCCGGGCTCTCATCCGCATCTCCCACGAGATCCTGGAGCGGACCAAGGGCGGTGAGAACGTCGTCCTGCTGGGCATTCCCACGCGGGGCGTGCACCTGGCCCGCCGTCTGGCCGCCCACATCAAGCAGTTCGAAGGCCGCGCGGTCCCCGTCGGCTCCCTCGACGTGACGATGTACCGCGACGACCTGCGCCTGCGCCCCGCCCGCGCGCTGGGCCGCACCGAGTTGCCCGCCGACGGCATCGACGGCAGGGTCGTCGTCCTCGTCGACGACGTGCTGTACTCGGGCCGCACCGTCCGCGCCGCGCTCGACGCGCTCAACGACCTGGGCCGCCCGCAGGCCGTGCAGCTGGCCACCCTGGTCGACCGCGGCCACCGCGAGCTGCCCATCCGCCCCGACTACGTGGGCAAGAACCTGCCGACCGCCAAGTCCGAGATCGTCAAGGTCTACCTGGAGGAGAACGACGGCCGTGACGCGGTCCTGCTGCTGAAGGAGGACGACAGGTGAAGCGGCACCTCATCTCGGCGGCCGACCTGAGCCGTGACGACGCCCTGCTCATCCTGGACACCGCCGACGAGCTGGCGAAGATCTCCGAACGCTCCATCAAGAAGCTTCCCACCCTGCGCGGCCGGACGGTGGTCAACCTCTTCTTCGAAGACTCCACCCGGACCAGGATCTCCTTCGAGGCCGCGGCCAAGCGTCTCTCGGCCGACGTCATCAACTTCTCCGCCAAGGGCTCCAGCGTCTCCAAGGGGGAGTCGCTCAAGGACACCGCGCTCACCCTGGAGGCGATGGGCGCCGACGCCGTGGTCATCCGCCACAGCGCCTCCGGCGCGCCGCACCGGCTGGCCGGCTGGGTGCGCGGCAGCGTCGTCAACGCGGGCGACGGCACCCACGAGCACCCCACCCAGGCCCTGCTCGACGCCTTCACCATGCGCCGCCGCCTCGGTTCGCTGGACGGCCGGCGGGTCGCCATCGTCGGTGACGTGCTGCACAGCCGGGTCGCCCGCTCCAACGTGCTGCTGCTGGCCACGCTCGGCGCCCAGGTGACCCTGGTCGCCCCGCCGACCCTGTTCCCCGTCAACGTCGACTCCTGGCCGTGCGAGGTCTCCTACGACCTCGACGCGGTGCTGCCCAAGTCCGACGTGGTGATGATGCTGCGCGTGCAGCGCGAGCGGATGAACGCGGCGTTCTTCCCCACCGAGCGGGAGTACAGCCGCCGCTACGGCCTCGATCGCGACCGCGTGGCCAGGATGCCCGACCACGCCCTCGTGATGCACCCCGGCCCGATGAACCGGGGGATGGAGATCGCGGCCGAGGTGGCCGACTCGCCGCGCTCGACGATCGTCGAGCAGGTCGCCAACGGGGTGACCGCACGCATGGCCGTCCTGTACCTGCTGCTCGGCGGGGCCGACCTCGGGGGAGAGAACTGACATGAACGACCGCACCCAGACCTCCGCCGCGGCCCGCGACGGCCTCGTCATCAGGGGCGCGCGGCTCCTGGGCGGCGAGCCGGTCGACATCCTGGTCCGCGACGGCGTCGTGGCCGGGATCGGGCAGGGGCTGAGCGCCGGCGAGAACGCCGAGACGGTCGAGGCGGCGGGCCTGGTCGCCCTGCCCGGCCTCGTCGACCTCCACACCCACCTGCGGGAGCCCGGCCGTGAGGACGCCGAGACCGTCGCCACCGGCACCCGCGCCGCCGCCCTCGGCGGCTACACCGCCGTGCACGCCATGGCCAACACCGAGCCGGTCGCCGACACGGCGGGCGTCGTCGAGCAGGTCTGGCGCCTGGGCCAGGAGGCCGGCCGCTGCGACGTGCAGCCGGTCGGCGCCGTCACCGTGGGCCTCGCGGGCGAGAACCTGGCCGAGCTCGGCGCGATGGCCGACTCCGCCGCCCGGGTCCGGGTCTTCTCCGACGACGGCAAGTGCGTCTCCGACGCGGTGCTCATGCGCCGGGCGCTGGAGTACGTCAAGGCCTTCGACGGCGTCATCGCCCAGCACGCCCAGGAGCCGCGGCTGACCGCGGGCGCGCAGATGAACGAGGGCGCGGTCTCCGGCAGGCTCGGCCTGACCGGCTGGCCCGCGGTCGCCGAGGAGGCGATCATCGCCCGCGACTGCCTGCTCGCCGCGCACGTCGGCTCGCGCCTGCATGTCTGCCATGTCTCCACGGCGGGCTCGGTGGAGATCATCCGCTGGGCCAAGTCCAAGGGGTGGGACGTCACCGCCGAGGTGACCCCGCACCACCTGCTCCTGACCGACGATCTCGTCGAGGACTCCCCGGTCGGTTCCTACAACCCGATCTACAAGGTCAACCCGCCGCTGCGCACCCGCGCCGACGTCCAGGCGCTGCGCGAGGCGCTGGCGGACGGCACGATCGACTGCGTGGCCACCGACCACGCCCCGCACCCGGTCGAGGACAAGGAGACCGAGTGGGCCGCCGCGGCCATGGGGATGATCGGCCTGGAGACGGCGCTCTCGGTCGTCCAGGAGGCGATGGTGGAGACGGGGTTGCTCGACTGGGCCGGCGTCGCCGAGCGCATGTCGTACGCCCCGGCGAGGATCGGCAGGCTGCAGGGGCACGGGCGGCCGATCGAGGTCGGCGCGCCGGCCAACATCACCCTGTACGACCCGGCCGTGCGGGCCGAGGTCGACCCGGCGGGTTACGCCTCCAAGAGCCGCAACACGCCGTACGAGGGCCGGACCCTGCCGGGCCGCGTGATGGCGACCTTCCTGCGCGGCAGGCCGACCGTCCTCGACGGAAAACTCGCGTGACGACGTCCGCCCGCCGCGCGCACGCGACCGGCCACGCGCGGCGTTCCGAGTGCCCTTCTCTCTCCGCTCCGGGGCGCGGGGGCGTCCCACGCGGCGAAGGGGTGCCCATGCAGTGTGCCGGATATTTCATACTTTGCGGAGCGATGACCGAGATGATCGGGGTGTGTGAGTGACCGCAGTGCTAGTGCTGGAAGACGGCCGCGTCTTCCACGGGACCCCTTACGGCGCCGAGGGCGAGACCTTCGGCGAGATGGTCTTCAACACCGGGATGACCGGCTACCAGGAGACGCTGACCGACCCCTCGTACCACCGGCAGATCGTCGCGATGACCGCGCCGCACATCGGCAACACCGGGGTCAACGACGAGGACCCCGAGTCCTCGCGCGTCTGGGTCGCCGGCTACGTGGTGCGCGAGCCCGCCCGCATCACCTCCAGCTGGCGGTCCAAGCGTTCCCTGGACGAATACCTCAGGGAGCAGGGCGTCGTCGGCATCGCCATCCCCGGCACCCGCGCCCTCACCCGCCACCTGCGGGAGAGGGGCGCCATGCGCGCCGGCGTCTTCTCCGGCCCGGCGCTCGCCCCGGTCGAGGAGCTGCTGGAGCGCGTCCGGCGCAGCCCCGCGATGGAGGGCGCCGACCTGGCCGGCGAGGTCTCCACCCCGCGGCCGTACGTCGTGCCCGCGATCGGCCCCAAGCGGTTCACCGTGGCCGCCGTCGACCTCGGCATCAAGGCCATGACCCCGCACCGGATGGCCGAGCGCGGCTGCGAGGTGCACGTCCTGCCGGCCTGGAGCACCGCCGCCGACATCCTGGCCCTCAACCCGGACGGCGTCTTCTTCTCCAACGGCCCCGGCGACCCCGCCACCGCCGACGGCCCGGTCGAGGCGCTCCGCGGGGTCCTCGACGCGGGCACGCCGTTCTTCGGCATCTGCTTCGGCAACCAGGTCTTCGGCCGCGCCCTCGGCCTGGGCACCTACAAGCTCCGCTACGGCCACCGGGGCGTCAACCAGCCCGTCCAGGACCGCCGCACCGGCAAGGTCGAGATCTCCGCGCACAACCACGGCTTCGCCGTGCAGGCTCCCCTGGACGGCGCCTTCGACACCCCGTACGGACCCGCCGAGGTCAGCCACGTCAACCTCAACGACGACTGCGTCGAGGGCCTGCGGCTGCTCGACCGCCCGGCCTTCAGCGTCCAGTACCACCCCGAGGCCGCGGCCGGCCCGCACGACTCCGCCGGGCTGTTCGACCGCTTCTGCGCGTTGATGGAGCAGGCACGGGGAACGGACAGCGGAGTGAGCGCGACCACGGGCACGACCGCGAGCCCGAGCACGAGCACGACGGAGGGAAGCAAGGGTGCCTAAGCGCACGGACATACAGTCGATCATGGTGATCGGCTCCGGGCCGATCGTGATCGGCCAGGCCTGCGAGTTCGACTACTCCGGCACCCAGGCCTGCCGCGTGCTGCGTGCCGAGGGCTTCCGCGTCATCCTCGTCAACAGCAACCCGGCGACCATCATGACCGATCCGGAGTTCGCCGACGCCACCTACGTCGAGCCCATCACCCCGGAGATCGTCGAGAAGATCATCGCCAAGGAGCGCCCCGACGCGCTGCTGCCCACCCTCGGCGGCCAGACCGCGCTGAACACCGCGATCTCGCTGTACGAGGCCGGCGTCCTGGACAGGTACGACGTCGAGCTGATCGGCGCCGACGTCGAGGCCATCCAGGCCGGCGAGAACCGCGAGATGTTCAAGACCATCGTCGCCAAGGTCGCCGCCGAGCGCGGCCTCAACGCCGAGTCGGCCCGCTCGTTCATCTGCCACACCATGGACGAGTGCCTGGCCGCCGCGGCCGAGCTGGGCTACCCGCTCGTGGTGCGGCCCTCCTTCACCATGGGCGGCGTCGGCTCCGGCTTCGCCCACGACGAGGAGGGCCTGCGCCGCATCGCCGGGGCCGGCCTCGACGCCTCCCCGACCACCGAGGTGCTCCTGGAGGAGTCCATCATCGGCTGGAAGGAGTACGAGCTGGAGGTGATGCGCGACCGGGCCGACAACGTCGTCATCGTCTGCTCCATCGAGAACATCGACCCGATGGGCGTGCACACCGGCGACAGCGTCACCGTGGCCCCCGCGCTGACCCTCACCGACCGCGAGTACCAGAACATGCGCGACGTCGCCATCGCGGTCATCCGCGAGGTCGGCGTCGACACCGGCGGCTGCAACATCCAGTTCGCGGTCGACCCGCGCACCGGCCGCATGGTCGTCATCGAGATGAACCCGCGCGTGTCGCGCTCCTCGGCGCTGGCGTCGAAGGCCACCGGCTTCCCGATCGCCAAGATCGCCGCCAAGCTCGCCGTCGGCTACACCCTCGACGAGATCCCCAACGACATCACCAAGGAGACCCCGGCGTCGTTCGAGCCCACGCTCGACTACATCGTGGTCAAGGTGCCCCGCTTCGCCTTCGAGAAGTTCGCCGGGGCCGACCAGACCCTCACGACCCACATGAAGTCGGTCGGCGAGGCCATGGCCATCGGCAGGTCCTTCCCCGAGGCGCTGCAGAAGGCGCTGCGCTCCCTGGAGAAGAAGGGCGCCGCCTTCACCTGGGCCGGGGAGCCCGGCGACAAGGACGAGCTCCTGACCGCCTGCCGCACCCCGCACGACGGGCGCCTGGTCACCATGCAGCAGGCCATCCGCGCCGGGGCCACCGTCGAGGAGCTCGCCGCGGCCACCTCGGTCGACCCGTGGTTCCTCGACCAGCTCATGGCCATCGACGAGGCCGCCGCCCGGCTGCGCGAGGCGCCCCAGCTCACCGCCGAGGTGCTGACGGAGGCCAAGCGGTACGGCTTCAGCGACGTGCAGATCGCCGAGCTGCGCGACATGACCGAGGCGCGGGTGCGCGACCTGCGCCACGCGCTGGGCGTCCGCCCCGTCTACAACACCGTCGACACCTGCGCCGCCGAGTTCGCCGCCCGGACCCCGTACCTCTACTCCACCTACGACGAGGAGACCGAGGTCCCGTACGGCGACCGGCCCAAGGTCCTCATCCTCGGCTCCGGACCCAACCGGATCGGCCAGGGCATCGAGTTCGACTACGCGTGCGTGCACGCCTCCTTCGAGCTGTCGGCCGCGGGATACGAGACCGTCATGGTCAACTGCAACCCCGAGACGGTCTCCACCGACTACGACACCTCCGACCGGCTCTACTTCGAGCCGCTCACCCTGGAGGACGTCCTGGAGGTCGTCCACGCCGAGCAGCAGACCGGACCGGTCGCGGGCGTCATCGTCCAGCTCGGCGGCCAGACCCCGCTGGGCCTGGCCCAGGCCCTCAAGGACGCCGGGGTCCCGATCGTCGGCACCTCGCCGGAGTCCATCCACCTCGCCGAGGAGCGCGGCGCCTTCGGCCGGGTCCTCGCCGAGGCCGGCCTGCCCGCGCCCAAGCACGGCACCGCGGTGACCGAGCAGGAGGCGCTGGCCATCGCCGAGGAGATCGGCTACCCGGTCCTGGTCCGCCCCTCCTACGTGCTGGGCGGCGCCGGCATGGCCATCGTCTACGACGACGAGACCCTGACCTCCTACATGGCCAAGGCCGGCGCGGCCAGCGACCACCCGGTGCTGGTGGACAAGTTCCTCGACGAGGCCGTCGAGATCGACGTCGACGCCCTGTTCGACGGCGAGGAGCTCTACCTCGGCGGCGTGATGGAGCACATCGAGGAGGCCGGCATCCACTCCGGCGACTCGGCGTGCTCGCTGCCGCCGATGACGCTGGGCAGTTTCGACATCAAGCGGATCCGCGCCGCCACCGAGGCCATCGCCCGGGGCGTCGGCGTGCGCGGCCTGCTGAACGTGCAGTACGCCATGTCGGCCAACATCCTGTACGTGCTGGAGGCCAACCCGCGCGCCAGCCGGACCGTCCCGTTCGTCTCCAAGGCCACGGCGGTGCCGCTGGCCAAGGCGGCGGCCCGGGTGATGATGGGCGCCACCGTGGCCGACCTGCGCGCCGAGGGCATGCTCCCCGCCGAGGGCGACGGCGGCACCCTGCCGCTGGACGCGCCCATCGCGGTCAAGGAGGCCGTGCTGCCGTTCAACCGGTTCCGCGGCGTCGACATCGTGCTGAGCCCCGAGATGCGCTCCACGGGCGAGGTCATGGGCATCGACGAGTTCTTCGGCACGGCCTACGCCAAGTCCCAGGCCGCCGCCTACGGCTCGCTGCCGACCAAGGGGCGGGCCTTCGTCTCGGTCGCCAACCGCGACAAGCGTGCGATGATCTTCCCCGTCAAGGCGCTCGCCGACCTCGGGTTCGAGATCCTGGCCACCGAGGGAACCGCCGAGGTGCTGCGCCGCAATGGCGTCCATGCCAAGATCGTGCGAAAGCAGAGTGAGGGAACCGGTCCCGACGGGGAACCGACCGTCGTCCGGCGCATCCTGGACGGGGAGGTGGATCTCATCGTGAACACGCCCTTCGGCAGCCCCGGCCAGTCCGGGCCGCGGCTGGACGGCTACGAGATCCGCACCGCGGCCGTGCTGCGGGGCATCCCCTGCATCACGACCGTCCAGGGCCTGGCCGCGGCGGTGCAGGGCATCCAGGCGATCGTCCGCGGAGACGTCGGCGTACGGTCGCTCCAGGAGCACGCGAAGCGGTTGCGGATGCCTTAGCGGAGGTGAGGGAGACGCCTGTTACTCCGGTACAGGTGACGGGCACGGTGCTGACGACGCGCCGCGTCGACGCCTACCATGCGCTGACCGTGGTGGCGCCCGGCATCGCCGAGAGGTTCCGGCCGGGCCACTTCGTCGCGGTCGCCGTGGGCGGGCCGAACACGTCGATGCTGACCCGCCGTGCCTTCTCCGTCCACGACGTCAAACCCGACTACGGCGGCACGGTCGAGTTCGTCTTCTCCCCGCGCGGGCCCGGCACGGCCTGGCTGGCCGAGCGCCGCGCCCGCGACACCCTCGACCTGGTCGGCCCGCTCGGCCGCCCGTTCCCGCTGCCCCGCGACCCGGTGACCTGCGTCCTGGTCGGCGCCGAGCACGGCTCGGCGCCGCTGTTCACCGTGGCCGACGCCCTCCAGCGGCGCGGCTGCCGCGTCGACTTCGTGCTCGGCGCGGCCTCCGCTGACCGGGTGTTCGGCGCCCTGCGCGCCAGGAGGATGGGGGAGACCACCACGCTCACCACCGAGGACGGCTCCCTGGGCATGCGCGGCCGGGTGACCGACGTGCTGCCCGGGGTGATCGCCGACGTCCGCGCCGACGCGGTCTACGCCTGCGGGCCGATGTCCGTGCTGCGCGGTGTCACCGCGGTGGCCGTCGAGTTCGACATCCCGGTCCAGGTGGCCGTGGAGGAGCGGATGGCGTGCGGGATCGGCGTGTGCATGACGTGCGTGCTGCCGGTCATCGGGGATGACGGTGTCACCCGGATGGTGCGCTCGTGCGTCGAAGGACCGGTCTTCCGGGGCGAGCGCGTCCGCTTCGACGACGTGGGCACGATCCCGTTCGACGCGCTGGGAGCACCCGGTGGGGGAACGCGGAATGCCGGTTGACATGCGGACGTACCTCGGGCACGTGGAACTGGTCAATCCCGTCACCACGGCCGCGGGGTGCGCGGCATCCGGCTCCGAGCTCGCCCAGTTCTTCGACCTGGGCAGGATCGGCGCGCTGACCACCCGGTCGATCACGATGGCCCCCAGGGCGGGCCGCCCCACCCCCAGGATGGCCGAGACCCCCTCGGGCCTGCTCAACGCGGTCGGCCTCCAGGGGCCGGGCGTGGACGCCTTCCTGGAGCGCGAACTGCCCTGGCTGGCCCAGCGGGGCATAAGGACCGTGGTGTCCATCGGCGGCGGCACCGTCGCCGAGTACAGCGCGCTGGCCCGCAGGCTCACCGACGCCCCCGGCGTCACCGCCGTCGAGGTCAACCTGTCCTGCCCCAACATCGAGGACCGGGGCCGGGTCTTCGCCCGTGACGGCGCCGCCTCGGCCGAGGTGGTCGCCTCCGTGCGCTCGGTGATGCGCTACGACGTGCCCGTGGTGGCCAAGCTCTCCCCGGACGTGATGGACATCGTGAGCGTCGCCCGCGCGTGCGTCGACGGCGGTGCCGACGCGCTCTCGATGATCAACAATCCGCTCGGCATGAGCATCGACACCGAGGTCATGCGCCCCACGCTCGCGGCCGTCACCGGCGGGCTCTCCGGGCCGGCCATCCGCCCGCTGGCCGTACGCTGCGTGTGGCAGGTTCACGCGGCCCTGCCCAGCGTGCCCATCATCGGCATGGGCGGCGTGCTGACGGGCAGGGACGCCTTCGAGCTCATCCTCGCCGGCGCCTGCGTCGTCGCCGTGGGGACGGCGCTGTTCCACGACCCCTACGCCTGCCTGCGCATCCTCCGCGAGCTGGAGGAGCTCCTGGCGGCGCGGGGGTTCCACCGCCTGGCCGACGCGGTCGGGCTGGCCCATCGTCCGCCGGGGGCGTCCACCCGGCACCGCATAGACCTGGAGGAGAGTTCCCTGTGACGCCCGCACCCATCGCCGTCGCCCTGGACGCGCCCGACCTAGAGACCGCGGCGCACTGGGCGAGCCTGGTCACGCCCCACGTGAGCACGGTCAAGGTCGGCCTCGAACTCTACCTCCGTTACGGCCCCGATGTGATCGCCTCCGTCCGCGGCGCGAGCGGAGTCCGGGTCTTCCTGGACCTGAAGCTCCACGACATCCCCAACACCGTCTCCGGCGCCGCCAAGGCCGTCGCGCGGCTCAAGCCCGCCATCCTGACCGTCCACGCCACCGGCGGGCCCGCGATGATCCAGGCGGCCGCGGACGCCCTGCCGGACACCCAGATCGCGGCCGTGACGCTGCTCACCTCGCTCTCGGAGGCCGATCTGGAGCGGGTCGGCCTCAACGGCCCGTCCGGCGACGCCGTGCGCCGTCTGGCGGCCCTGGCCGTCGGCGCGGGCGCCCGGGCCCTCGTCTGCTCGCCGCGCGAGGTCGCCACCGTGCGCGCGGAGGTCGGGCCCGACATCGTCCTGATCACCCCCGGCGTCCGCCCCGCCGGCGCCGCCACCCAGGACCAGGCGAGGGTGGCGACCCCCGAGCAGGCCCTCGCCGACGGGGCGGACCTGCTCGTGATCGGCCGTCCGATCACCGGCTCACCCGACCCCGGCGCGACCGCCGCCGGCATCGCCGCGGCCCTGCGGCGCACCGCCGCGGCCGGACGGCGCCCGTGAGGTTCGGGACGGGGCCGGGAGCCCGGGGCGGCGTCCGCGAGCCCGGAGGCGGGATCCGGGAGCCCGGGGAGGGCGCCTGCGGGCCGTCGGGTCGGGACGGCGCCCGGGAGGTTCGTGAGGCCCTCCGGGAGGTTCGTGGGGCCGTCCGGTCGCGACGGTGCCCGGGAGGTTCCTGAGGCCCTTCGGGAGCCGGGGAAGGGCACCTGTGGGCCGCCGGACGACGCCCGTGATCGGCATTGTGATCCAACCCCGAAAAACTCGGCCTTGAGCGTAGTTTCATCGACATAGAGCGATGTATCGTTCACGTAAAGTCACGAAGTAGATTTTCTCGGGGGATAAAGTGGTCTTGACGTTGCTTGAAACGCCATGACCAGCTAGTTTCCCTTCCCGTCCGAGTACATCGACAGGAAATTCGAGGTGACCCGGCGTGGCTCTTCCTCCCCTTACCCCTGAGCAGCGCGCCGCAGCCCTAGAGAAGGCTGCCAAGGCCCGCCGAGAGCGTGCCGAGGTGAAGAACCGTCTCAAGCACGGTGCGGTCTCTCTGGCTGAGGTGCTCAAAGACGGGCAGACCGACGACGTCATCGGCAAGATGAAGGTCTCGGCCCTTCTTGAGTCGCTCCCCGGAGTGGGCAAGGTCCGCGCCAAGCAGCTCATGGAGAGGCTTGGCATCGCAGAGTCCCGCCGCGTGCGGGGTCTTGGCACCAACCAGCGAGCTTCGCTCGAGCGTGAGTTCGGTGGAGCCGAGAGCTAGTCTCGGTTCAATACGAGCTCAGTTCGGGACGAACACGCTCTCCCCGCACGGGGAAACGGCATCACGGGGGGTTTGGAGTGACCGGAACGTCGTGGTCCGACGAGAGTCGGGCCCCGCAGGCGACCGCCGAGAGCGGATCCGGTCGCTCCTCATCCTCGGCCGCAGGTCCGGAGAAGGCGTCAGCCTTGGCCGGGCTCACGGCCGGTAAGCGCCTGACGGTCCTGTCCGGACCGTCCGGCGTCGGCAAGTCCACGGTCGTCGCCGAGCTTCGGCGGGCACACCCCGAGGTGTGGCTGTCGGTCTCGGTGACCACCAGGAAGCCCCGTCCGGGCGAGACCCACGGGGTGGAATACTTCTTCGCCTCCGACGACGAGTTCGACCGTCTCGCCGCCTCCGGCGAGCTGCTGGAGTGGGCCGAGTTCGCCGGCAACCGGTACGGCACGCCGCGCGGCCCGGTGCTGGAGAGGCTGTCGGCCGGGGTCCCCACGCTCCTGGAGATCGACCTCCAGGGCGCCCGGCAGGTCCGCGCGACCATGCCCGACGCGCTGCTCGTCTTCCTCGCGCCCCCGAGCTGGGAGGAGCTGGAGAAGCGCCTGCGCGGCCGGGGCACCGAGCCCGAGGACGTCATCGCCCGGCGCCTCGCGGCCGGCCGGGTCGAGATGGCGGCCGAGCAGGAATTCGACGTGACCCTGGTCAACACGTCCGTCAAGGATGTATGCCACCGGCTGATAGCCTTGATGGCTGATGCTCCCGAGGCTTCACGCCCCGGACGTTCACCTAGCTAGGGGAAATCACACGTGGCAACCAGCGCCGCCTACTCCGAAGGCATCACCAACCCGTCGATCGACGCCCTCCTCGAGGTCGTCGACAGCAAGTACAGTCTCGTGATCTTCGGCTCCAAGCGGGCGCGTCAGATCAACGCCTACTACTCCCAGCTCGGCGAGGGCCTGCTGGAGTACGTCGGCCCGCTCGTCGAGACGCACGCCCAGGAGAAGCCGCTGTCCATCGCGCTGCGCGAGGTCAGCGAGGGCCTGCTCACCGCCGAGCCGATCGAGGGCTAGCCTCCTCGATGCGGACCCCTGACGAGGGCGCGGCCACCGCCGAGCCGGCGGAGCCGGGCGCCGGGGAAAGCCGTCCCGGACCGGCCGGAGATCCGGCCGCGGGGCCTGGGAGCGTTCCGGCGGCAGGACACGACGCCGCCCCGGGCCGTTCCACTCCGGATCATCCCGCCGCGGCGGGACACGGCCGGGCGGGAGCCGCCGAGGGCGGTCCGGCCGGAGAGGCGTCTCCGGGAGCCGGCGCGAGCGCGCCCGGGCCCGGCCCGGATTCCGCGACCCGCCGTAAGCCCCGCGTGGTGCTCGGCGTGAGTGCCGGCATCGCCGCCTACAAGGCCTGCGAGCTGCTGCGCCTGTTCACCGAGTCCGGACACGACGTGCGCGTCGTGCCCACCCGGGAGGCGCTGCGCTTCGTCGGCGAGCCCACCTGGGCCGCGCTGTCCGGGAACCCGGTCACCACCGACGTGTGGGAGTCCGTGCACGAGGTGCCGCACGTCCGCATCGGGCAGGGCGCCGACCTGGTGGTCGTCGCTCCGGCCACCGCCGACGTGCTCGCCAAGGCCGCCCACGGGCTGGCCGGCGACCTGCTCACCAACACCCTGCTCACCGCGCGCTGCCCGGTGGTGTTCGCCCCCGCGATGCACACCGAGATGTGGGAGCACCCCGCGACCCGCGCCAACGTGGCCACGCTGCGCGAGCGCGGCTCGATCGTCGTCGACCCCGCCGTGGGCCGTCTGACCGGCGCCGACACCGGCCCCGGCCGGCTGCCCGACCCGAAGGAGATCTTCGAGGTCTGCCGCCGCGTCCTCGCCGGGCGCCCCGCCGACCTGACGGGCCGGCGCGTGGTCGTCTCCGCGGGGGGCACCCGCGAGGCCATCGACCCGGTCCGCTTCATCGGCAACCGCTCCTCCGGCCTGCAGGGTTACGCGCTGGCCCGCGCCGCGGTCGCCCGGGGTGCCGAGGTGACCCTGGTGGCGGCCAACGTCGCGCTGCCCGACCCGGCCGGGGCCCGGGTGGTCCGGGTCGAGTCGGCCCTGCAGACGCGCGCCGCCGTGCTCGACGCGCTGGAGGGCGCCGACGCCGTGGTCATGGCGGCCGCGGTCGCCGACTTCCGGCCCGCGACGCGGAGCGAGTCGAAGATCAAGAAGACCGGCGCCGAGCCCGACGCCGTCCACCTGGTCAAGAACCCCGACATCCTGGCCGAGCTGGGGGAGCGGCGCCGCGACGGCCTCAAGCCGTACCCGCGGGTGATCGTGGGGTTCGCGGCCGAGACCGACGACGTCCTCGCCAACGGCCGGGCCAAGCTCGCCCGCAAGGGCTGCGACCTCCTCGTCGTCAACCAGGTGGGTGACGGTCTCGCCTTCGGCACCCCCGACAACGCGGCGACGATCCTGGTCGCCGACGGCGATCCGGTCGACGTCCCCCGGGGGCCCAAGGAGGTCCTCGCCGACGTGGTCTGGGACCTCGTCGCCGCGCGTCTCGTCTGACCACTTGCCGCGCCCACCCTCCCGGCGGATACTGCGTCCGAGGTGACCTGGAACGTCAGGACAGGGAGGGGTCCGATCATGCCGGTTGCCGCCGCCGTCCGCGCCCGCTGCCGCGCGTTGCTCCCCCCGGGTGAGGAACTCTGCTACGTCCTGCCCGCCCTGTCGGTGAGCGCCCCGGGAATGGCGACCTTCCTCATCGTCGTCACCGACCGTTCCATCCTGGTGCTGTCCACCAAGCTCTTCAACCGTGACGCGCCCACCTCGGTGTACGCCACGCACTCCCGCCGGACCCGCCTCGGCCCCGTGGAGTTCTCCACGGGCGTGTGCATCGAACTGGGCGGCATGGTGTTCGAGATCGACGAGGAGTACGCCGCGGTGATCTCCGCCGCCGACGCCGAGGTCTTCGCCCCGGAGACCCTTCCCTGCGACCCGCTCCCGGATCTCTGACCCGCTCCCGGCTCTCTGACCCGGTTCCGCGATCACGGAGAAGGGATCGCGAAACCGGAAGGCCGGGATTCGGGGATCACGGCCACTGGGTCTGCGGGCCGAGAGAATGTAAGATTTTTGATATTCAGGTTGGTTTTCGACGGCTCGCTCTTCCGAGTCGCCCCAGGCATTTCGCAAAGGCCGGCCTGATGTCGGCGTATCGATTCCCCGCGACACGATTCGAGACGGTTTCGCGACGCCACCACAGGTGGGGCTAGACTTCGGCGGAGCGCTACTGGTGTCCCCGCCGACGCCAGAGCCCCCAAGACGCCAGCAGCCGCTGCATGAGGAGCCACTGACTTGTCCCGTCGCCTGTTCACCTCCGAGTCGGTCACAGAGGGCCACCCGGACAAGATCGCCGACCAGATCAGTGACGCGATTCTCGACGCCATGCTCAAGGGTGACCCCAAGAGCCGTGTCGCGGTCGAGACGCTGATCACCACCGGTCAGGTCCACGTCGCCGGAGAGGTGACGACGGAGACCTACGTCGACATCCCCGGTCTGATCCGCGAGAAGATCCTGGAGATCGGTTACGACGCCTCGCACAAGGGCTTCGACGGCGCTTCCTGCGGCGTGTCGGTGTCCATCGGCGCGCAGTCGCCCGACATCGCCCAGGGCGTCGACGACGCCTACGAGACCCGCGAGGGCGAGGGCGTGGACGAGCTCGACCGTCAGGGCGCCGGCGACCAGGGCCTGATGTTCGGCTACGCCTGCCGCGAGACCCCCGAGCTGATGCCGCTCCCGATCCAGCTCGCGCACCGCCTCGCCGAGCGCCTGTCGCAGGTGCGCAAGAACGGCACCGTGCCGTACCTGCGTCCCGACGGCAAGACCCAGGTCACCATCGAGTACGACGGTGACCGCCCGGTCCGGCTCGACACCGTGGTCGTCTCCACCCAGCACGCCGCCGAGATTGACCTCAAGGAGATGCTCGCTCCCGACATCAAGGAGCACGTGGTCGACCCGGTCCTCGCCGGCGTGGACATCGAGACCGAGGGCTACCGTCTCCTGGTCAACCCGACCGGCCGCTTCGAGATCGGCGGTCCCATGGGCGACGCCGGCCTGACCGGCCGCAAGATCATCGTTGACACCTACGGCGGCATGGCCCGTCACGGCGGTGGCGCCTTCTCCGGCAAGGACCCGTCCAAGGTCGACCGCTCGGCCGCCTACGCCATGCGCTGGGTCGCCAAGAACATCGTCGCCGCCGGCCTGGCCGACCGCGCCGAGGTCCAGGTCGCCTACGCCATCGGCAAGGCTCACCCGGTCGGCGTGTTCGTCGAGACCTTCGGCACCGAGAAGGTGGAGATCAGCAAGATCCAGGAGGCCGTGCTCAAGGTCTTCGACCTGCGTCCGGCCGCGATCATCCGCGACCTCGACCTGCTCCGCCCGATCTACTCGGGCACCTCCGCCTACGGTCACTTCGGCCGCGAGGGCTTCTCCTGGGAGTCCACCGACCGCGCCGAGGCCCTGCGCACCGCCGCCGGCCTCTGACCCGACCTCCGGACGGCCCTCGTGAGACTCCTCACGGGGGCCGTTCCGCGTCATGGGGCCGTGCCGCGGCGCCCGCACGTCCGGAAAAGCCACGGAGAAGTGTCAGGTGCGCACGTCCCGCCGGGTCACCGTGGTTCCCCGGCGGCGAACAGGGCCCACACGGCGTGGCCGAGGGCCTGGCTGCCCCGGTAGCCGACCTGGGAGGCCAGGGCCGCGACCAGGGGGAGACCCCGGCCGTCCTCGCCGAGGGCGTCCGGCCGGTCCCGGCGGGTGAACGAGGGGGTGGGGCCCCAGCCGCAGTCGTAGACCGTGACGCGGGTGGCCGTGGCCCTGCGGAGAACCTCGACGATGAAGGTGCCGCGGGCCTGCCCGCTGGCGGTGTGGCGGACGGCGTTGGCGGCGAGTTCGGCGGCGACCTGCTCTGCGTCGTCCCGGACGGGCGAATCGGCCAGGAGGAAACGGACGAAGCGCCGGGCTTCCGGGACCTGGTCGGGGCGGCCGGGGAAGGTCCGTCGCCAGGTCATGCCGCCGGGACGGAGCCGTACCATCGCGTCGATCAGCTCCGGGGCCACGTCGTCGTGGGTGGTGGTCACGTTCTCTCCTGCTGGGGAGTGTGGAAACCGTCAGGAGAACGGTGGCCTGACCCGGGGCTGCGGGAGCCCTCCGGGCGATCACCCGGGCTACCCCGCTCGAACCCGCTCCCACCTGCGTGAACGCGCCCTCGGGCGGCCCAGCATCCCCACTTGCGCATCGGGCTGTCATCCTCCGTGACCGTCGTCGTACGATCCGTGTGCGTTGGCGGAAGGAGCGACGATGGCCGCCGAGGGGTACCGGGTCCTGCTGGAGTGCAGGCGCCGCAGCAGGGCGCTGCGGGCGCAGTCTCTGACGTTCGACCAGATCGCCGGGGTGTTCGCCCTCGACCACGCGGTCAGCCCGCTGCGCCTGTACCGCTACGCCCACGGTCGTACGGCGGCCGACGTGGTGGCCGCCTACAACGACCTCGACCCGGCGGGCACCGCCACCCTGCGCCCGGCGCGCTTCTACGACTACGAGACCTGGCCGCAGGCCGGGCGGCGTCCCGGTGCCAGAGCCGTCGCCCTCTTCGCCCGCATCTACCAGACCGCCGCCCGCCGCCTGGTCACCGACGAGGTCTACGCCTCCTACGGCGCACGCGACCGCGACCTGCTGGACCAGGCCGACCACCGCCACCTCGACCCGCACCACCACCTGTGCGAGGTGTCCGCACCGGCCGTCCCGGGCACCATGGGAACGCAGGCACTTCCCCCACTCGTTCCCGCGCCCGCGCCCGCTCACTGCGCCGACCTGCTGCGCGCGCTGAGCGCCGAGGAGGCCGACGTGAAACGCCGCGAGCTGCTCTTCGAACTGGCCCTGGTCCTCGGCGGGGCGCCCGCCCTGGGCCTTCTCCGCCACCTCACCCCGCCGGAGCGGGAACGCCTGGCCGCCGCCACCCGGCACCGGAGCCCCATCGACGCCGGCACGATCGACGTGCTCGAACGGCTCACCGCCCGCCTGTGGGCCATGGACGAGTCGTCCGGTCCCCGGCAGGTCCTCCCGGTGGCCGAAGCCAAACGCGCCATGGTCGAGGACCTGCTCAAGCAGGGCTCGCTCACCCCGGCCCTGCGCGACCGGCTCCTGCGCGTCTACTGGAGCCTGAGCCACATGGCGGGGTGGAGCCGCTTCGATCTGATGGACTACGCGGGGGCCACCCGCCGGTACACGGAGGGCCTGGCGGCGGCCCACGAGCTGCAAGCCCCTCCTCTGCTCGCCCACATGCACGGCCTGCTGGCTGACATGGCACTTCACCGGGGCAGGTCCACAGTCGCCATGGACCACGCCTTCGCGGCTGAGGGATGGGCCAAGAGCAGCGGCAACCGCCTGCAGCAGGCGGCGACCTCTCTCATCGTCGCCCGGGTGCTTTCCAGAACGAGACATGACGATGAAGCTCTCCGTGTGCTCGACCGTGCCATCACGCTCGCGGGAAGGAAACACAGTGTCATGGGTCTCCGGCACCTGTTCTGGTGCAATCCAGACCGTGTTTCGCGTCACGCCGTTTTCTGCCTGGTCGGGCTTGAACAGCCTGACCGGGCGATCGGCGCGGCGGATCCGATCATGGCAAAGATGAGGGCCGGTTCGAATCAAGCCGGTTGGAATCGCGAGCGAGGCATCCTGCACCTCGAATACGCGACCGCGTTGATCCAGAAGCGCGAGATTCCGGCAGCCGCCGCGATGGTCGGTGAAGCCGCCCAAGTCACCACGCGGCACAGTTCCGCCCGGCTCGTCCATTCCGTACGGCAGGCCCGTGCCCGGCTCCAGCCGTGGGCCGACAATCGCCACGTCCGAGACCTGGACGAACGGCTGCGTGCTCTCTCCATCGCACGTTGACGTCGATCCGGCGCCGGGCTGTGGAGTATTTCTGCCTGTTCGGGCCTGCTTTCATCCGAGGGGCAACGGTGATTTTTCCGTAGGTTTGCGCACCATGGGTCTGGGCGAGGATGGATTGAAATGAGTGGAGGTGTTTGCGGTTTACTCCGGCCCTGCGCGTGTCGGTCTGATGGTTGCCGTCACGGTTGGAATGTCACTGCTGGCGGGTTGTGGCGATGACGAACCGCCAAAGCCGACGGCGGCTCAGGCGGAGGCGATGCTGAAGGCCGACATCGACTGGCTGGTGAAGCTGATCCACGTGAAAGACGTCAGAGTGGCGGTCGAAGGAGGCAGGGACATTCCCTGTGGGGAGGGAAAGGAGAAACGGTCGTACGCGGTCGCCGGAGCGGACACGTCAAGCATCGATGGGCCGGTCAACACGTTTAATATGCTGACCGGCGGGCTGGGCCGGCGTGGGTACATGGTTGTCTCCGTCGACTGGAAAACGCCGGGTAACGAGCTGGTCAAGGGTGAATCGCGGGTCAGGATCACGGTTGACTCCTCGCGGAAACAACATTTCGAATTATCCGGTGAGGCCCGATGTCTGAACCGTGGTTGATGGTTGAACCACCCCGAAGGCGCGGGATTCGTCTCCGGGGTTCTTCGGCTCCCACGCCGGGCCCGGTGCCGCCGTGGCGAGAGCCTCGCCCATCGTCTTCCAGTGCTTCCCGGCGGACGTACCGCGATAGTTATTCAGCGAGCGGAGGACACCCGCCTCTCCCTCGGGGCCGAGTGCGGGGAAGAACCCGGCGGTGAAATCGGGGTCGTCGCGCCGCCCGGTGAGCTCGCCGAAGGCCCGGTCGTAGTCGTCTTTGGCGGAGTGGAGCGTCGGCTGCGGCAGCTCGGGGAAGGTTTTCGCGAGCTTCCTTCCCTCGGCGGTGCCAAGGACGGGCGTCGTGAAGTTCTCCCTCTTCGCTGGAATGTCACGGGTTTGTCGGGGGCGTCAAGGTGGGCGGGGGAGGCTTGTCCGGCGCCACGCTGACAGAAGACCGGCGGCGGCTGTTTCATCGGGCACATGCTGGAACAACCGATCTACGCGATCGACGACCCGTGGGTGCTGCGGGAACTGGTCGCGGCCCACGGGTGGGCGACCCTGGTGAGCGTGTCGGACGGCGGGGAGCCCGTGGTCTCGCACCTGCCGGTCATCCCCGACCCGGCCAATCCGGGGCCTGCCGTGGTGGGGCATCTCGCCCGCGCTGACGCGGAGGTCCACGGGCTCGGGCGACGGCCCGTGGTGATCGTCGTCGAGGGGCCGGAGGGGTACGTCTCGCCGACCCTCTACCGGGCGGGTCCGTACGTGCCGACGTGGAACTTCGTCACACTCCACCTGCACGGCACGCCGCGGGTGCTCGGCCCGGAGGAGACCTACCGGGTGCTCTCCGACACCGTGGACCACTTCGAGGCGGGCCGCCCCGAGCCGTTCCGGCTGGACTCGGTCGAGGAGTACGCGCACCGGATCGCCCCGGGGGTGACGGGGTTCCGCCTGGTGCCCGACCGGGTGGTGGGCAAGGCCAAGCTGAGCCAGGAGAAGCCCGCCGAGATCGTCAAGCGGGTGATCGAGGCACTCGACAGCGGCGGCGCGTACGGCAACCGTGCTCTCGCCGAGGCCATGCGCGCCGCGAGGTGAGGCCGGTCCACGCTTCGGGCCCGGGGCCCGGGGGCCGGGGGCGCACGCGGAAGCCTTCACCGCCCACCCGGAAAGGCGGCCTCTCGCGCGGGTGCGGGGGTGACCGTGCTGATCCGGGTGCGGGCCGTGTGAGCGAGAGTGCTGGCCGCGTGAGCGAGGGTGCTGGCCGCGTGAGCGAGGGTGCGGCCGCGGGATTCACGCGTGGGTCGCGCCGGCCAGGATGCCGCCGTACTGGATGGCGACCAGGTGGCCGATCGGGATCGTCTCGTCCGGGGTGCCGGCTTCCGCCTCGGCGCACCAGGCGGCGTAGGTCTCCGACAGCGCGCGGGCCCGCTCCCGGATGACCGGGGTGCCGTTGCCGATGGCCAGCTCGCCCTCCAGGGCGCGCAGCAGCATGCCGCCGAACCGGAGCCGGACGCTGTGCACGGTGCCGTGACAGGACTGCCGCTCGGCGACGGTGGCGGGCCGGTCGTTCTCCGGGGCCTCGGCGCGGTGTCGTGCCGTGGTGTCCATGCCCTCCACCAACGGCACGAAGAACCTGCTCGCCCGGACGAACGGGGAGCGGGTCACCAGGTCGGCGGAGACGGCGGCCAGCGTCCCGTCGAGCACGGCGAACGTCTCCCGCAGGTCCGTCGCGTGGGCCCGGAGGAGGTCGGCGTAGGAGATCCCCGCGGGGGAGCGGTCGTCCGCCGCCGGGTCGCGCCAGTAGGGCAGCTCGGCGGCCAGGCAGAGCGTGCCGTACCGGGCCGCGTACGAGTCGCTGGCCCCGCCCGCGATCTGCGCCGCCGGGTCCTCGCCGAGTGCCTCGATGT
This sequence comes from Streptosporangium fragile, assembly GCF_039534445.1. NCBI lineage: Bacteria > Bacillati > Actinomycetota > Actinomycetes > Streptosporangiales > Streptosporangiaceae > Streptosporangium > Streptosporangium fragile. The sequence continues at coordinate 39,168 of NZ_BAAAVI010000030.1, forward strand.
AGTCGTAGGCGTCCTCCATGCGGGGGGTGAGGAAGACGGCCTCCTCCAGTGTCCGCACCGAGGGGTGCTCGGGCTCGCCCGCGTGGAGGGGCACCCCGTAGCGGCCCGGCAGTGCCTTGAGCACGGTGTGCAGGGCGGGCACCGGGCGGTTGAGGTAGAAGAACGCCCCGCCCATCTCACTGTTGTGCAGGGTGGTCATGAACGCCGGGCGGGTGTCGTCGATCAGCCGCATCAGGGCCAGCGTCTCGGGCGTCACCCGGTCGAAGTAGGCGCGCTTGTAGGCGAAGGGGAAGGTCCACTCGACCTGCTCGTCGCCCGCGGGCCGGTAGAAGTGCCTGCCGTAGTGGGCCTTGGTGAACGGCCCGGCGAACCACCCCTCGTTGAGCCTGGTGCCGTCCGGGTCGAGGCAGCCCACGATGTGCCAGGTGCAGCCGGTGGACGCGCGCAGCCCGGCGTCCTCGCACAGCCGGGTGGCGAGGTGGACCACGGTGAGGCCGCCGATGGGCTCGTTGGGGTGGGGCATCGCGCCGACGATCGCGTGGCGCGGCCCGTCCCTCACGGTCAGGCAGAGGATCGGCTCGCCCAGGGCCGAGCTGCCCACCCGCCGCAGCGAGGCGACACCGGGGTGATCGTCGGCCAGCCGGGTGAGGGCGGCCGTGATCTCGTCCACGGTGGCGAAGCGGTCGTAGTCGGGAACGGAGTCGAGTTCGTCGCTCAGCGCAGGATCGATCACGCTCTCAGTGTGCCGATCGCGCACCGGTGCGGCACCGTGGCAGGTCCCAAGGTCGTACGGCGGTCTTTGTGGTAATCGTCAACGGTCGCCACCGGATGGATGGACTGCTTGAATTGACGTTTTCGGTCCGCTTTGAAGGGTCCGTAGCGAACAGTCCATATTGGAGGGTCCGTGATGAACGATCCGTGGCGAAGGTCCGTGACGAACGGTCCGCGGTGAACGGTCCACGTCGGGACGGTCCGCGCCGGACCCGGCGAGGACGAGACGAGATGAACGGGAGGAAGCGGATGTCCCAGGCCGACCTGCTGCCCGACGCCTCGATGATGCGGCCCTACCGGCCCCCGCTGAGCCAGGTCCTCCGGACGCTGGGGGGCGACGTGCTGACCGCCGCGTACCTCCCCGGCGACCCGCACCTCACCGTCGGCGAGCCCGTCGTCCACGACCCCGACGACCCACTGGAGGAGCGTCCCGGGTGCGTGCTGCTCGCCGTCGGGGCCCGCGCCGCCAGCCCGGCCGCCCGGGAGCTCCTGCGGCGGGCGGGCCGGCACGGCTACCACGCCGTGGTGATCAAGGATCGGGGCGCGGAACTGGCCCCGCTCATCGAGGCCGCGCGGCAGGCGGGGGTGGCGCTGCTCGTCGCGCCCGAGCAGGTCCCGTGGCGTCAGCTCGACGCGCTGCTGACCGCGGCGACCGCCGGCCCCGGCGAGATCACCACGACCTACTCCGCGGTCGGCATGGGGGACCTGTTCGCCCTGGCCAACGCCATCGCCTCGACGATCGGCGGCGCCACCTGCATCGAGGACCCGCAGGGCAACGTGCTGGCCTACTCCAACATCCCCGGCCAGGAGATCGACGAGATCCGCAAGCTCGGCATCCTGAGCCGCAAGACGCCGAAACGGCCGACCAACCGGACCGAGTACAGCCGCGTCTTCCGGTCAGACGCCCCCGTCGGGTTCGCCAGCCTCGAACCCGGGCACACCCCGCGCCTGGCGACGGCGGTGCGGGCCGGCTCCCAGCTGCTGGGCTTCATCTGGGTGCTCGACGGGACCCCGCCGGTCGTCCCCGGCGCCGTACAGCTCCTGGAGGACGCCGCGCGGATCACCGCCCTGCACATGCTGCGCGCCCGCAACCCCAGCGACCCGCAGCGCTGGCAGCGCGCGGAGACGCTGCGCGCGCTGCTCGACGGCGCCACCTCCGAGTCCGCGGCGGTCGCCCGGCTCGGCCTGACGGCCGACACCCCGGTGGCGGTCGTCGCGTTCGCGCCCGTGGGGCCGGGGTCGGAGCCCGGCACCGCCGTGGCGAGCGTCGCCGACCTGATCAGCCTGGGCTGTGAGGCCTGGCACAACGAGGCGGTCTGCACGACGGGCTGGGGGAAGGTCTACGCGCTGCTGCCGGTCACGCCCGGCACACCGCCCGGGAGCCTGGTGCGGGTCGTGACGGACGTGGCCGCTTCGGTCCGCAAGTCCACCGGGATCGGCCTGCACGCCGGGATCGGGCCCGTGGTCGGGCGGCTGGCCGACGCCCCCGTCTCGAGCAGGCTCGCGGACCGGGTCGTCCGAGTGCTGGCGGAGACGGCGGGCGGGACGGCACGGATCGCCACCGACGAGCAGGTGCGCAGCCGCATCGCCCTGCTCGACCTGGCCGAGCGCGACGAGGTCGCGGCCGGGCAACTGCTGGCACCGGTACGGCGGATGCTGGAGCACGACGCCGCGCACTCCACCACGCACGCCGCCACGCTGCTGTCGTACCTGGACGCCTTCGGCGAGGCCGCCAAGGCGGCGGCCGAGCTGTCGGTCCACGAGAACACGCTGCGCTACCGCATCCGCAGGCTCCAGGAGCTGTTCGACGTCGACCTGGCCGACCCGGCGGAGCGACTCGTCATCTGGCTCCAGCTCCGCCTGCTGCACATGCGCGGCGAGATCTGACGACCGCCGCCCGGACGGTGGTGCTGTGGCGGGGCACAATGGCGGCCAGGGGAAATGTCCGCCCCCGACGATGAGTGATCGCCATGTGCCCGCCTAGCGTCAGCCCCATGTCTTCTCGCCTGCTGCTGCGCAACGCGCGGATCGGTCCCGGGGGCCCGGTCCGCCACGTCCTGATCGTCGATGGCCGGGTCGCGGAGGTGAGCGCCGAGCCACCGCCCCCCGGCGGGCCGGCGGGCGAACCGGCCGAGATCGTGGACGTCGGGGGCGGCACCCTCCTGCCCGGCCTGTGGGACGCCCACGTGCACTCCCTGCAGTGGGCGCAGGCGCGCCGCAGGGTCGACCTGACCTCCGCGCGGTCGGCGCGGGAGGCCGTCGAGCTGGTCGTCCCACACGCGGGCCCGGCCGGGCTCACGATCGGGTACGGGTTCCGCGACGGCCTGTGGCCGGACACCCCGCACAAGTCGCTGCTGCAGGCGGCGGCGCCGGACCGGGCCATCGCCCTGGTCAGCAACGACCTGCACACCGCGTGGCTCAGCCCGGCGGCACTGGCGGCCGTCGGCAGGGGCGGGCACCCGACCGGGGTGCTGCGCGAGCGCGACTGCTACGACGCGATGGCCGAGCTGCCCCCGCCGCCGCGGGAGGAGCTCGACCGGTGGGTGGCCGAGGCCACCACCGCCGCCGCGGCCAGGGGGGTCGTCGGCCTGCTGGACTTCGAGTTCGCCGACAACGTCACCGACTGGTCCCGGCGGGTCGCCGAGCACCGGATCGACGTCCGGGTCGCCTGCTCGATCCCGAAGGACCGGCTGGAGGAGGCGATCGGCCGCGGGCTGCGCACCGGGGACCCGGTCGCGGGGTCGGAGGGCCTGCTGGAGGTCGGCCCGGTCAAGATGTTCGTGGACGGTTCCCTGAACACCAGGACCGCCTACTGCGAGGACCCCTACCCGGGCACCGCCGCGCGCGGGCTGCTGGAGACCGGCCCGGACGAGTTGTACGCGGTCATGTCCCTGGCCGCCCGGCACGGCATCCACCCGGCGGTGCACGCCATCGGCGACCTGGCGGCGGGCATCGCGCTGGACGCCTTCGAGCGGGTCGGCTGCCCGGGCAGGATCGAGCACGCCCAGCTCGTCCGCGCCGAGGACTTCGCCCGGTTCGCCCGCCCGGGTCTCGTCGCCGGGGTGCAGCCCGCCCACGCGCCGGACGACCGGGAGGTGGCCGACCTGCACTGGTGCGGCCGGACCGGCCGGGCCTTCGCCTACGCCGACCTGCTCGCCGCCGGGGCCACCCTGGAGCTGGGCTCCGACGCCCCGGTGGCGCCGCTGGACCCCTGGGACGGTATCGCCTCCGCCGTGACCAGGACCGACGACGAGCGGCCGCCGTGGCACCCGGAGCAGGCGCTGCCGCTTCCCGTGGCCCTGGCGGCGGCCGGCAGGGGACGGACCGGGGTGCGGCCCGGCGACCCCGCCGACCTGGTGATCACCGAGTCCGACCCGGCCGCGCTGGGCGGGGAGGACCTGCGCCGCATGCCGGTCCTCGGCACCCTCCTCGGCGGCCGCTGGACCCACCGCCGCTCCATCTGACCGGCCGCCTCACCCCGCCTGCCCGGCGTATCCGCCGTGTCCGTGTCCCATGTCGTCCGGGTGTGCTCGTCGCGTGCCGCGCCGGCGTGGTGCCCGCCCGTGTTCCGTGCCGGTCCGCCGCGTCCGCGTCCGGACCCGGGACAACCCGGCGGCAACCCGCCGGTAACACGGGAGTCACCGGCCGGTGGCCCGCTGTTGCGGGAGACAAAGGGGTGCCGCGCGGTTGAACCTCTCCGACAATGAACCGCCCGGCCCCGCTGTCCTACGCTCAGGCCCAGGCGATCGCCCCTTTCCCGGTTGAGCGTAGGACACCCCCACGTAACCCGGCAGCTGCCGTATCTGGACCTTCCCCCCCGCCAAGCACCATGGAGGTGCCAGCAGATGTCTGACCAATCACCACGGAACCGGGGCAGGAGCCGGGCGGCGGCCGCGGCGGTCGCCGGGGCGCTGGCGATCACCCTCGCGGCCTGTTCCGGCGGCTCCGGAGGGGCCGGCGGCGGTGCCGCGCCGGCCGGTGAGAAGGCCTACTCGGTGGGTGTGACCACCTACTTCCTGTCGCACTTCCTGCCGGGCAAGGTGACCGGCTCGAACGTCGACTACGCCCTGTTCACGCCGCTGACGAGGGTCGACGCGGCCACCGGCAAGGCCGTCAACGCGGTGGCCGAGTCGATCGAGTCCGACGACAACAAGGTCTGGACCATCAAGATCAAGCAGGGCTGGACGTTCCACAACGGCGAACCCGTCACCGCGCAGTCCTTCGCCGACTCGTGGAACGCCACCGCCTACGGGCCCAACGCCTACACCAACAACTACATGTTCGCGAACTTCAAGGGCTACGCGGACCTCAACCCGGCCGACGGCAAGCCCGAGGCCAAGACCCTGTCCGGGGTCGAGGTCACGGACCCGGACACCCTGAAGGTCACCCTCGACAAGCCGCTCGCGCTGCTGCCGTACGTGCTGGCCCAGTCGGCCTTCGCGCCGGTCCCCAAGGCCGCGCTCACCGACGCCGACGCCTTCGACCGCAAGCCCGTCGGCAACGGCCCGTACCAGATGGAGGGCGAGGGCGTCGTCACCGGCGCGACGAAGGTGAGCCTGAAGAGGTTCGCCAAGTACGCCGGCACGCCCGGCGACGCCGAGCGGATCGAGGTGAAGTCCTACCAGGACGAGGGCGCCGCCTACCGCGACCTGCAGGCGGGCAACGTGGACGTCACCCTGGTGACCGGCAACAACCTCACCAGCGCGTCCACCCAGTTCAAGGACCGCCTCGTCCAGGCGCCGTTCCCCGCGCTGATGTATCTCGGCTTCCCGCTCTGGGACGAGCGCTTCGCCGACATCCGGGTCCGGCAGGCGTTCTCGTACGCCGTGGACCGCCAGACGATCGTGAAGTCGCTGCTGCGCGGCTTCGGGCAGCCCGCCACGGGCCTGGCCGGGGCGACCGTCCCCGGCGGGGGCACGAGCGACTGCTCCGCGTGCGCCTACGACCCGGTGAAGGCCAAGGCGCTGCTCGCCGAGGCCGGGGGCTGGAAGGGCCCGCTGAAGCTGTGGACGTACCAGGACCCGCTGAACACCGTGATCCTGGAGGCCATCGGCAACCAGCTCCGGACCAACCTCGGCATCGAGGCCGTCACCACCCAGGCCCAGCCCGTCGACCAGCTCTACCCCAACATGGCGGCCAAGAAGATCGACGGCCCGGTCCTGCTCTACATGGGCGCGGGGTACCCGCACCTGTACGCGCTGGCCGACCAGCTCTTCACCAAGACCTCGGCCTCCAACATCACCGGTTACGACGACAAGGAGTTCGCCTCCCTCCTGGGCAGGGCGGCGAGCGCCGGACCGGACGAGGCCATCGGGTTCACCCAGGAGGCCACCGGGCACGCGCTCGGCGACCTGCCGCTCGCGCCGCTCTTCTGGCCGGTCGGCGGCCTGGCGCACTCGGCGAAGATCGGCGGGGTGAGGCCCGAGTTCCTCGGCGGCGTCGCCCTCGCCTCGGTCACGGTCGGCTGAGGGGGCCGTCCCGTGGGTGGGTACATCGTCCGCCGGCTGCTCATGGCGGTCCCGGTCCTCTTCGGGACCACCTTCATCATCTACCTCGCGGTCTATGCCCTGCCCGGGGACCCGATCCAGAGCCTGGCCGGCCCGAACCAGGTGGTCTCGCCCTCGGTCGCGCAGGCGATGCGCGAGCGGTACCACCTGGACGAGCCGCTCCTGATCCGCTACGGCCTCTACCTGCGGGGGCTGCTCGGCGGGGACCTGGGCGTCAGCTTCAGCGGACGCCCGGTCTCCGAGATCATCGCGGCGAGCTGGCCGGTCACCTTCCAGCTGGGCCTGACCGCCTGGCTGTTCACGGCGGTGATCGGGGTGCCGCTGGGCGCCCTGGCAGGCGTCCGGCGCGGCCGGGCGGCGGACCTGCTGGTGCTGGCCGGGACCACGTTCCTGATGGGCGTGCCGTTCTTCGTGGTCGCCTACGTCGCGCAGATCGTGCTGGGCGTCAACCTCGGCTGGCTCCCGGTGTCGGGTACGGAAGCGGGCTGGCCGCTCGCCTACGTGCTGCCCGGCCTGGTCCTCGCCCTGTACGGGCTGCCCCAGGTGACCCGGCTGACCCGCACGAGCGTGCTGGACAACCTGGGCGCCGACCACGTCGACACCGCGATCGCCAAGGGCCTGCCCCGGCGGACCGTGGTGCTCCGGCACGTGGTGCGCAACTCGCTGGTCCCGGTGGTGTCGCTGCTCGGGGTGAGCCTCGGCTACCTGCTCAGCGGGACCGTCCTGATCGAGGGGATCTTCAACCTGCCCGGCCTGGGCTACCAGATCTTCGTCGCGGTCCCGCAGCACGACGGCCCCGTCGTCGTCGGCGTCGGAACCCTCCTCGTCATCGTCTTCCTCCTGGTGAACCTGATGGTGGACCTGCTCTATGGCATCCTCGACCCCCGCATCCGCCTCGACTGAGCCCCCGCCCGAGCCCTCGGCCGGGGCCGCGTCCAAGTCCGTGTCCGAGCCCTCGGCCGAGCCCTCGGCCGGGGCCGTGTCCGAGCCCGTGTCCGGATCCTCGCCGGGGTTCCGGTGGGGCCGCCGTTCCGGGCTCCGGCGGGGCCGCGGCTCCGGGGCCTGGCACGAGCTGCGCCGCCGGCCCTCGTTCCTCGTCCCGGCCGCCTTCGCGCTGCTGGTCTGCGTGATGGCCGCGGTCCCCCAGGCGTTCGCCGGCTGGTTCGGCCACGGCGACCCCCGCCGCTGCGACCTGGCCGACAGCGCGCTCCCGCCGGCCCCCGGGCACCCGTTCGGCTTCGACATCCAGGGCTGCGACCTGTACAGCAACGTCGTGTACGGGGCGCGCTCCTCGGTCCTCATCGCGATCCTGGCCACCGCCGGGATGCTGGTGGTCGCCGTGGTCCTGGGCGGGGTGGCCGGCTACTTCCGCGGCTGGGTGGACGCCCTCGTCAGCCGCGTCATGGACGTGTTCTTCGGCTTCCCCTCGCTCGTCGGGATGATCGTCATCCTGCAGACGCTCAGCGTGCACAACGAGCCGGCGGTCGCCGGGGTGCTGGTCCTGTTCGGCTGGCCGGTCCTGGCCCGCGTCATGCGGGGCTCGGTGCTCGCCACGGCGAGCAGCGAGTACGTCACCGCCGCGCGCGGCATCGGCGCGAGCGCCCCGCGCATCCTGCTCCGCCACGTGCTGCCCAACTCCTTCGGACCGGTCGCGGTCCTGGCCAGCCTCAACGTGGGCCTCGTCATCGCCTCGGAGTCGGCGCTCACCTTCCTCGGCGTCGGCCTGCGGACCCCGGCGATCTCCTGGGGGGTCCAGCTCAACACCGCCCAGCAGTACTTCACCTCGGCCCCGCACCTGCTGATCTTCCCCTCGGTGTTCCTGACCGTGACCGTGCTCAGCTTCGTGCTCCTCGGCGACGCGCTCCGCGACGCCTTCGACCCCCGGCTCCGGTAGGCGCCGGTGGAACCCCCGACAGGAAGGGCGCGCGCCATGGGCCCGCTGGAATCGTCACCGGGCTTCGACGGCTCGGCACCCCTGCTCGCCGTCGAGGACCTGCACGTGGAGTTCGCGAGCCCGCACGGGGCGGTGCGGGTGCTCAACGGCGTCGGATACACCGTGGAGGCCGGTGAGACGCTCGCCGTACTGGGCGAGTCGGGCAGCGGCAAGAGCGTGACCGCTCGGGCGATCATGGGACTGGTCCGGCCGCCCCGGGGGCGGGTCACCGCGGGCGCCGTGCGGCTGCGCGGCGTCGACCTGCTCGCCCTGCCCGAGGAGGGCAGGCGCCGGCTGCGGGGCACCACCGTCGCCATGGTCTTCCAGGACGCGCTGTCCGCGCTGAACCCGGTGCTCACGGTCGGCGACCAGATCGCCGAGCTGTTCCGCGCCCACCGTGGCCTGTCGAGGAAGGACGCCCGCCGGGAGGCCGTCGCGGTGCTGGACGCGGTGCGCATCCCCGCCGCCGCCCGGCGGGCGGGCGACTACCCGCACCAGTTCTCCGGCGGCATGCGCCAGCGGGTGGGCATCGCGCTCGCCATCGCGCTCAGGCCGCAGGTGATCATCGCCGACGAGCCGACCACCGCCCTCGACGTGACCGTGCAGGCGCAGATCATCCGCCTGCTGGGGGAGATCCAGCGCGAGCACGGCACCGGGCTGGTGCTCATCACCCACGACATGGGCGTCGTCGCCGAGATCGCCGACCGGGTCGCCGTCATGTACGCCGGGCGGGTGCTGGAGCGGGGGACCGCCGCGGAGGTCTACGCGCGCCCCGCCCACCCGTACACCGAGGCGCTGCTGGACGCCGTCCCCCGGCCGGACCTGCGCGGCCGGCCGCTGGCGGTGATCCCCGGCGCGCCGCCCGACATGGCCAGACCGGAGCCCGGGTGCGCGTTCCGGCCCCGCTGCGGGTACGCCGCGGCGGCCTGCGCGCAGGCCGCGCCGGCGCACGAGATCGGACCGGGCAGGCTCACCGCCTGCCACGAATGGAAGCGGGTGGCGTCGTGACCGAGACGGTGCTGGAGGCGCGCGACGTGGTCAGGCACTTCCCGATCACGCGGGGCGCGGTGCTGCGACGCGAGGTCGGCCGGGTGCGTGCCCTGGACGGGGTGAGCCTCACCCTGGCCAGGGGGGAGACGCTCGGCATCGTGGGCGAGTCGGGGTGCGGCAAGTCGACCCTGGCCAGGGTGCTCACCGCGCTGGACCGGCCCACCTCCGGCGAGGTGAGGGTGCTCGGCATGCCGCTGGGCCGGATGCGCGGGCGCGAGCTGCGCCGCGCCCGGCGTCACGTCCAGCTGGTCTTCCAGGACCCCTACGGCTCGCTCGACCCCCGCATGACCATCGCCGAGATCGTCCGCGAGCCGTACGAGGTCCACCCCGACCTCGTCCCGCGCGGCCTGCGCGAGCGCCGGGTGCGCGAGCTGCTGGAGGTGGTGGGCCTCAACCCCGACCACGCCGACCGCTTCCCGCACCAGTTCTCCGGCGGGCAGCGGCAGCGGGTCGGCATCGCCCGCGCCCTGGCCCTCCGGCCGGACGTGCTGGTCTGCGACGAGCCGGTCTCGGCGCTGGACGTCTCGGTGCAGGCGCAGATCGTCAACCTGCTGGAGCGGCTGCGCGAGGAGTTCCGGCTCGCGTACGTCTTCATCGCGCACGATCTGGGCGTGGTGCAACACCTCGCCGACCGGGTGGCGGTGATGTACCTCGGCAGAGTGGTGGAGACCGGTTCCGAGGCCGACGTGTACCGGCACGCCGCCCATCCCTACACGCGGGCGCTGCTGGCCGCCGCACCCGTGCCCGACCCGGCGTCGCGCGGCACCCGGCAGGAGACCGTCCTGGCGGGAGAGCCGCCGAGCCCGGTGGACGTGCCCTCCGGATGCTCCTTCCACCCCCGCTGCCCCGTCGCCGCGCAGGCCGTGGCGGCCCCGGAGAGCGGGCGGGACGTGCGGGTCCCGGAGACCGTGGCGGCCCCGGAGAGGGAGAGGGACGTGCGGGTCCCGGAGACCTGCCGCCGGCTGCCGCCCCCGCTCGACCCCGGTGCCCGGCCCGGTCACCTGGTGGCCTGTCACCTCGCCGACCGGTAGCCCCGGACGGCGGGTCGCATCCGCACCCGCCGGTATCTGGTAGGACAAGTGGGTGACCCACACCTCCCCATCTCCGGACGACGGCGCCCTGCTGCCGCTCCACGCCGTGCGCGAGCGTCCCGCGCCCGGAGACGGGAAGGCGCGGGAACGGGCCGCGGGGGGCTCCCAGACGGCCGGGGGCGCGCGTGGGGCGGTCCGGACGGTGAAGGGGACGCCGGGCGCGGCCGGGGCGGCAGGGAGCGCCAGAGGCGTTCCGGAGCCCGCCGCCGAGCTGCCGGTCGCCCGGGTCGCCGTCGACAACCCCCTGCCGCACCTCGACCGGCTGTTCGACTACCTCGTCCCGGCGACCCTGGACGCCGAGGCGGTGCCCGGCTGCCGGGTCCGGGTCCGGTTCGCGGGCAAACTCGTCGACGGGTTCCTGCTGGAGCGGGCCGAGACCACCGAGCACCAGGGCACGCTGACCCGCCTGGAGAAGGTCGTCTCCGCCGAGCCGGTCCTCACCCCCGAGATCGCCCGGCTGGCCCGCGCGGTGGCCGACCGCTACGCCGGAACCCTCGCCGACGTCCTGCGCCTGGCCGTCCCGCCCCGCCACGCGCGGGTCGAGGCCGAGGCCGCCCCGCCGCCCGGTCCCGTGTCCGGCGGCGCGGTGCCGTCCGCGGCCTCCGTCCCCGATCCCGAGCCCCCCGTCCCCGATGCGGGAGCCGGGACCGGGGCCGGGGTCGGCCCGGCGGAAGCGGGGCCCTGGGCGGAGTACCCGGACGGACCGGCGTTCCTCGCGGCCCTGGCCGCCGGGGGCTCCCCGCGGGCCGTGTGGACCGCGCTGCCCGGCACCGGCCCGGACGGCCCCGGGTGGCCGGCGGAGGTCGCGGCGGCCGTGCGGGAGACGCTCCGCGGCGGCCGGGGAGCCCTCGTGGTGGTGCCCGACGGCAAGGACCTGGCGCTGGTCGACGCGGCGCTCGGCGCCGCCCTGGGGCCCGACCGGCACGTGGCGCTCTCGGCGGACCTCGGGCCCGCCGAGCGCTACCGCCGGTGGCTCCGGGTGGCCCGGGGCCGGGTGCGCGTCGCCGCGGGCACCAGGGGCGCCGCGTTCGCCCCGGTCAGGGATCTCGGGCTGGCGGTCATCTGGGACGACGGCGACGACCTGCACGCCGAGCGGCTGGCCCCGTACCCGCACGCGAGAGAGATCCTCGCCCTGCGCGCCTACCAGGCGCGGGCGGCCATGCTCATCGGCGGGTACGCCCGCACGGCGGAGGCCACCCAGCTCATCGCCGCGGGCTGGGCGGGGCCCGTCACCGCCGCCCGCGAGACGGTCAGGGCCAGGGCCCCGCGGGTCCGCCCGGCGGGGGAGGACTCCGAACTGGCCAGGGACGAGGCGGCCAGGGCCGCCCGGCTGCCCAGCCTCGCCTGGCGCACCCTGCGGGCGGGCCTGGAGAGCGGTCCGGTGCTGGTGCAGGTCCCCCGGCGGGGCTACCTGCCCGCGCTGGCCTGCCAGAACTGCCGCGCCCGCGCACGCTGCGGGCACTGCGGCGGGCCGTTCGCGCTGCGCGGCGGTCACGCCGTCCCCTACTGCCGCTGGTGCGGCCGGATCGCCGGCGAGTGGCGCTGCCCGGCCTGCGGCGGGGCGCGGGTCCGGGCCCTGGTGGTCGGTGCCCGGCGCACGGCCGAGGAACTGGGCCGGGCCTTTCCCTCCGTCCCGGTCAGGACCTCCGGCAAGGACGGGGTGCTCGCCACGATCGGCGCCGGCCGCGCCCTGGTGGTGGCCACCCCGGGGGCCGAGCCGGTGCCCGAGGGCGGGTACGCCGCGGCCGTGCTGCTGGACGGCTGGGCGCTGCTCGGCCGGCCGGACCTGCGCGCCGGCGAGGAGGCGCTGCGCCGGTGGATGAACGCCGCGGCGCTGCTGCGGCCCCGGGCCGAGCTGGTCGTGCTGGCCGACTCCGCGGTGCCCGCCGTGCAGGCGCTGCTGCGGTGGGATCCCGTCACCCATGCCGAACGGGAACTGGCCGACAGGACAGAACTCGGTTTCCCCCCGGCGGTGAGAATGGCGACGCTTACCGGCTCTCCCGCGGCGGTCAGGGAAATGCTCGCCGAGACGGCGCTGCCCGATCAGGCCCAGGTGCTCGGCCCGGTCCCCGTCGACGCGCCCCTGGGCGACGACGTGCGGGAACGCGCCATGGTGCGCATCCCGCGAGGCTCCGGGGCGGCGCTGGCCGCGGCGCTCAAGGGGGCCGTCGGAGTACGCTCGGCGCGCAAGGCTCCGGACGTGGTCAAGGTATGCATTGACCCCCTCGATGTGATTTGAGTTGTTTCCCCGATTCGCGGTGCTGGCAGTAAGCCGTTAATTTTCCCCTGTGTCGATCGAATGGGTGAATCGGGCCGTAGACGACCTGCGCGCGTGGGGGCGTGCGCAAGGCCTGGACGTTGACGTGGACGAGGTGCGGCTGCTCTGCGACTACGCCAGCGACTACCTGGACGTGAACGAGCTGGGTGACTTCACCCCGCTCGCCTTCGAGGAGCTGCTGCTCAACATCTATCCGCGCAAGGTCATCGCCCCGCCGGAGAGCGCCCCGGAGACCGTCGCCGCCGCCCGCACCCTCGTCGACTTCCTTCTCGCCACCGAGGAGATCGGCGGCAAGATGGCCCACCGGATGCGGAGCGTCCTCGACCGCATCGAGCCCGAGATGCCGATCGCCCTCGCCGACACCTCCCGGTTCGGCATGGCCAAGAGCCTGTTCAGCGCGATGGGCGCCGACGCCCTCGAACAGGGCGCCGTCCTGTCCGTCTCCGACGTGGACGAGCAGCCCCTCGCCGAGGAGTGCGACTGCCCGGGGTGCTCGCCCCTGCCCCCGGTCCGGCTCGCCTCCCCGGAGACGCTCGCCCGGAGCGCGGCGCGGGTGCCCCTGCTGACCGACGCCCGGCGGCTGGTCCAGTGGATGCTCGCCGGGGGCCGCACCCCGACCGTCAAGGGCCGGCTCAGGGTCCGCGACGCCGCCGAGGCGACCGCCCAGCTCGGCGTGGCCGACCCCGGGCTGCTGTGGGAGCTGGCGGTCCACACCGGCCTGGTGGAGGTCGAGGGCACCGCCATCTTCGACGGCGAAGACTACGACCCGCTCGACACCTGGGCCGCCGCGGTCGAGTTCGTCGTCGAGAAGGACACCCGCGGCGCGGTGACCGGCGACGTCTCCCTCGACGAGGAGCTCTACGGCCTGTGCGACATGCTCTACCGGCTCCAGGCGCCGGTGCCGATCCCCCTCGTCGGCGACTACCTGGAGGAGATCGGCCTGGTCGACGAGGGCGTGATCGACGTCCCCGAGGTCGTGCGGCGGCTGGCCTACTGCGGCATCGCAGAGGCCGGCGAGGAGGTCCTGGAGCTCACCCCGCTGGCCGTGTGGGGCCTGCGGCGCCTCTACACGGACCTGGGCATGGAGGCGCCCGAGGCGCCCGACCTGGCCGTCGCCGACGCGCCGGAGCTCATCGAGGGCCTGCTCTCCGGCATGCCCGCCGAGGCGGCCGAGGCCGACATCCGGGCCTGGCTGGACAACAGGGAGCCCGCCCGGGCCGCCACCGAGCTGCTGGGCGCCGTCTCCGGCGCGCCGTCGGTCGCCCGGGGCGTCGCGGTGACGATCGTCGACCGTCTCGGCCCCGAGGCCGAGGAGGCGGTACGCGCCTTCCTGGACGACGCGGAGCTGCGCCCGCACGCCGTCCACTGGCTGACCTCGCGCGGCCTGCCCGCCCCGGCGCTCACCCAGGACGAGGTGCTCTGGATGAGCGTCGACATGCTCGCCCTGGCCCTGCCCGCGGCCGAGGAGGATCCCGAGACGTTCGCCGAGAACATGTCCGCCTCCGGTCCCCCGGCCCACGTCATCGAGGAGATGTGGCGCGTCGACCACCCCGATGTCGTCGACGTGCTCGAACTCCTCGGGCGCTCCCTGCGCGACCACAACGTGGCCAAGGCCGCCCGCAAGGCGGCTTTCAAGGCGCGTTCCCGCGCCATTGGCTGAGCCGTGTATGCGTGGGGCGTGAGTGCAGTAAGTTTCACGGGTGGCAAAGAGCGGGAAGAGTGGCAACGTCTTCGACATCGGCGAGCTCCGCAGGCTGGTCGACGAGCTGGGAGCGGCACCCCGTGAGCTGCGGGCGGCCGTCGCCGGCAGGGCCGTCACCGTCGACGGCGGCTACGAGTTCCCCCCGCGCCGCGGCGACGCGCTGAGCTTCCCCCCGATCGAGCCGGCCCCCGAGGCCGAGCTCGCGCGGGCCGTGCTCCAGGTCCCGCTGGTGCTCGACGCCGCTCGCCTGGCCGCGTGGACCGGCACCCGCCGGGTCACCCCCGAGGGCCTGCTGCCCGACCCGTTCCTGCCGTGCGCCGAGCTCGGGCTGCCCGGCCCGGCCCGGCTCCACCTGCTCTGGGTGGTCGCGGTCAACACCGGGATGCTCCGCATCTCCCGCGGCACGGTCACGCCCGGCCCGTTCGAGCTCTCCGCGGACCTGCCGCACCCGGCCCTGCTGGAGTTCTGGGACGGCGTGGTCATGGACGTCCTCGACCGCGCCGACGAGGACCTGACCGGGTCCCGGGTGGTCGACGACCACCTGGCCGAGATGCTCGCCACGCTGTACGCCGTGCGTGACGGCCTGTCCACCGCGACCCTCGTCAAGGGCGTCCTGCAGTCGCACGAGGTGGCCTGCCAGGCCCGCCCGGCCGAGATGCGGGCGCTGACCGCCGCGCTGCCCGGCCAGCTGGAGGCGGCGCTCTCCCTGCTGGGCTACTGCGGGCTCGTCGAGCGATCGCCGGCGGGCAGGCCCCGGCTCACCCCGCTCGGCATGTGGGCCGTCCGGCAGGACCTGCTGCGCGAGGGCCACGACGCGCCGACCGGTGCCGAGGTCGCGGTCTTCGCCGACATGGGCGCGGCCGAGCTCGTCGAGGCGATCCTGGCCGGCTCCGCCGCCCCCAGCGCCGTCACCGTGTGGCTGGAGTCCCGCCACCCCGAGGTCGCCGCCCGCGAGCTCGTCAAGATCGCGGCCTCCGGCACGGCCGGCCGGCGCGGCACCGCGGGCACCATCCTGGAGGAGCTGGGCCCCGAGGCCGAGGTCCCGCTCAGGGAGGCGCTCGCCGAGCCCGCCATGTGGCGCTACGCCGCCTCCTGGCTGCACATCCGGGACCTGCCCGCGCCCGCCCTCACCCCCGCCGACAACACCTGGCTCGCGGTCGACGCGCTCGCCTCCATGCTGGAGCGCGGTGACGTCTCCGAGGCGATGTGCGAGTTCGACGCGCTCGAACCCGGCGAGGACCTGGTCCGCGTCGTCGAGGAGATGGCCCTGGTCGACCACCCCGACACGCTCGCCGTCCTCGACATGCTGGGCGCGCACCACGCCGACGCCGCCGTGGCCAAGTCCGCCCGCAAGGCCGCGATGAAGGCCCGCTCCCGCTAGCGGGGGAGCTGGGGTCCGGTTCCGGTCCCGGCCCGCCTGCCGCGCGGGGGGAGGCGGGCAGGGCCCTTAGACTTGGTGAATCCCCCGCGAACGTGAGGAGATCCCTGTTGGCCATCAAGCCCATCCGCCTCTTCGGCGACCCGGTGCTGCGCACCCCGGCCGAGCCGGTGAAGGACTTCGACAAGGAGCTGCGCAGGCTCGTCAAGGACCTCACCGACACGATGATGGACGCCCCCGGGGCCGGGTTGGCCGCGCCGCAGATCGGGGTCGGCCTGCGGGTCTTCACCTACTACGTGGACGACCAGCTCGGGCACCTGATCAACCCCGACCTCGACCTGTCCGACGACAAGGACGAGGAGGGGCAGGAGGGCTGCCTGTCCTTCCCCGGCCTGTCGTTCCCCACGCCGCGGGCGGTGCGCGCCGTGGCGACCGGCTTCAACATGCACGGCGAGCCGGTCACCCTGGAGGGCACCGACCTGATGGCCCGCTGCTTCCAGCACGAGACCGACCACCTCGACGGTGTGCTGTTCATCGACCGGATGGATCCCAAGCAGCGCAAGCTCGCGATGAAGGCGATCCGCGAGGCCGAGTGGAGCGGGCTGTCGGCCCCCGCCGTCAAGTTCTCCCCGCACGCCACCCACGGGAAGGCTCTGTAGGAACCGTGCGCCTGGTCTTCGCCGGCACCCCGGACACCGCCCTGCCCTCGCTGCGAACCCTGATCGACTCGCCGCGCCACGACGTCGTCGCCGTCGTCACCCGCCCGGACGCCCAGTCGGGCAGGGGCCGGAAGGTCCACCCGAGCCCGGTCGCCGAGCTCGCCGAGGAGGCGGGCGTCGAGGTGCTCCGCCCGCAGAAGGCGGGTGACCCCGCGTTCCTGGAGCGGCTGCGGGAGATCGGCCCCGACTGCTGCCCGGTGGTCGCCTACGGCGCGCTCCTGCCGCAGGCCGCCCTCGACATCCCCCGGCACGGCTGGGTCAACCTGCACTTCTCGCTCCTGCCCGCCTGGCGCGGCGCGGCCCCCGTCCAGCACGCCGTGCTGCACGGCGACGAGATCACCGGCGCGTCCACCTTCCGGATCGTCAGGGAGCTGGACGCCGGTCCGGTCTACGGCGTGGTCACCGAGGAGATCCGGCCCGCCGACACCAGCGGCGAGCTGCTGGCCCGCCTCGCCGAGTCCGGCGCCGAGCTGCTGCTGGCGACCCTCGACGGGATCGAGGACGGCAAGCTGGAAGCCGTCCCCCAGCCCGCCGACGGCGTGAGCCTCGCCCCCAAGATCGGCGGCGACGACGCCCGGATCGACTGGTCGGCCCCCGCCATGCGGGTCGACCGCCTCATCCGCGCCTGCACCCCCGCCCCCGGAGCGTGGACCGAGTTCCGCGGCACGCGGGTCAAGCTCGGCCCCGTGCGCCCCGCCCCCGGCGCTCCCGGGCTGGCCCCCGGTCGGATCGCGGTGTCCAAGCACTCCGTCCTGGCCGGCACCGCCACCCACCCGGTCGAGCTGGGCGAGGTGCAGCCGCAGGGCAAGCGCCTGATGCAGGCGGTGGAGTGGGCCCGCGGCGTGCGGCCCACGGACGAGGATCGGCTGGTCTAGAGATCATGAGCAACGGGGGGAAGGGCCGCAACGCTCCACGCGGCGGCGATCACGGTTCCGGCGGCCGCTCACGCGCCACCGGCGGCCAGGGCTCGGGCGGCCGGGGTCAGGGCTCGGGCGGCCGGGGTCAGGGAGCGCCGGGCCGGGGCCAGGAGAGCGGTCAGGGCACCGCGGGCCGGGCCCAGAGTGTCCCGGGCCGCGGGCAGGGCTCCGGCGGCCGGGGCGGCGCCCCGGGCGGGCCCGCCGGGCGCGGGGGCGCTCCACGGCCGCACGGCGGGGGCGGGAAGCGGCCGGGCGGCCGGGGCGGGCGTCCGGCCAAGCCGGTCCGCGACGAGGCGCGCAACGTCGCCTACG
Organism: Streptosporangium fragile; assembly: GCF_039534445.1. Taxonomy (NCBI): domain Bacteria; kingdom Bacillati; phylum Actinomycetota; class Actinomycetes; order Streptosporangiales; family Streptosporangiaceae; genus Streptosporangium; species Streptosporangium fragile. Next base: position 56,826 of record NZ_BAAAVI010000030.1, read on the forward strand.
ATCTGCTGCGCGCCGTCGACGAGCGTGACGCCTACGCCAACCTGCTGATGCCCACGCTGCTGCGCGAGCGCCGCCTGTCCGGGCGCGACGCGGGCCTGGCCACCGAGCTGGCCTACGGCACGCTGCGCGGCCTCGGCACCTATGACGAGATCGTCGCCGCCTGCAGCGACCGGGCGCCGGAGGACATCGACCCGCCGCTGCTCGACGCCATCCGCCTCGGCGTGCACCAGCTCCTCAAGACCCGGGTCCCCCCGCACGCGGCCGTCGGCACGACCGTCGACCTGGTACGGCTGCGCGTGGGGGTCGGCGCGTCGAAGTACGCCAACGCCGTGCTGCGCAAGGTCTCCACCCGCTCCCTGGAGCAGTGGCTGGCGATCGTCGCCCCCGACCCCGCCGGCGACCCGGTCGGCCACCTGGCCGTGGTCCACAGCCACCCCCGGTGGATCGTCGCCGCGCTGCGCGACGCCGTGGGCGGGGACTTCGACGAGACGGCCGCGCTGCTCGCCGCGGACAACGAGCGTCCCCGGGTGGCCCTGGTCGCCCGCCCCGGCCGGTCGTCGGTCGAGGAGCTGACGGCCTCCGGCGCCGAGCCGGCGGCGTACTCGCCCTACGGGGCCTACCTGCCGGAGGGCGACCCCGCGGCGGTTCTCGCGGTGGCCGAGTCGCGCGCCGCCGTCCAGGACGAGGCCAGCCAGCTCGTGGCCCTGGCCCTGACGCGCGTCCCGCTCCGGGGCCGCGACTCCCGCTGGCTCGACATGTGCGCCGGCCCCGGCGGCAAGGCGGGCCTGCTCGACGCCATCGCGATCCACGGCGACCTCGCGGGCGTCCCGGCGGCGTCCGGCGGGGCGGGCTCCGCGGTCCCGGGCGGGGCGGTCTCCGCCGTCTCCGGCGGGGCGGCCGGGCCGGTCGCCTTCGCCGGCCGGGCGCACCAGGTCGCCGCCGAGGTGCAGTACCACCGGGCCCGGCTGGTGTGGCAGACCACCCGCGAGGCCGCGGTGGTCACCGCCGACGGCACCGTGCCCGCCTGGCGGCCGGGGGCGTTCGACCGGGTCATGCTCGACGCCCCCTGCACCGGGCTGGGGGCCCTGCGCCGCCGCCCCGAGGCGCGCTGGCGCCGTGACCCGCGGAGCCTCCCGGAACTGGGCAGGCTCCAGCGCGACCTGCTGGTCTCGGCCGTCGACTCCGTCCGCCCCGGTGGTGTCGTCGCGTACGTGACCTGCTCGCCGCACCTGGCCGAGACCGTCGCCGTGGTCGGCGACATCCTGCGCCGCCGCGACGACGTCGAGGCGCTGGACGCCCGCGCCTACCTCCCCGAGGTCGAGGGCCTGGGCGACGGGCCGTACGCGCAGTTCTGGCCGCACCGCCACGGCACCGACGCCATGTTCCTGGCCCTGCTGCGCCGTCGCTGAGGGTGGCGCGCCGGGCGCGTGCCCCCGCCCGGCGGGGGCGGGACGTGCCCGGCGGCCGGGGACGGGGCGGGGCCTCGTAGAATCTGCCAATCATGGCCGTACAGATCTCGCCCAGCATCCTGTCCGCCGACTTCGCCCGCCTCGCGGAGGCGGCGGCGGCGGTGCCCAACGCCGACTGGCTGCACGTGGACGTCATGGACAACCACTTCGTGCCCAACCTGACCCTCGGGCTGCCGGTCGTCGAGTCCCTCCTCAAGGCGACCTCGACCCCGCTCGACTGCCACCTCATGATCGAGGATCCCGACCGCTGGGCCCCGGCGTACGCCGAGGCCGGGGCGGGCAGCGTGACCATCCACGCCGAGGCCGCCAAGGCGGCGGTGCGCACGCTGCGGCAGATCCGCCAGGCCGGTTCCCGGGCGGGTCTCGCGCTGAACCCGGCCACCCCCGTCGAGCCATACGAGGACCTGCTCGGCGAGGTCGACATGCTCCTGCTGATGACCGTCGACCCCGGCTTCGGCGGGCAGAAGTTCCTCGACCTCGTGCTGCCCAAGATCCGCCGGGCTCGTGAGCTCATCGACAAGCACGGCGGCCAGGTGTGGCTGCAGGTGGACGGCGGCGTCGCCGCCGGGACGATCGAGCGCTGCGCCGAGGCGGGTGCCGACGTCTTCGTGGCCGGGAACGCCGTCTACGGCACGGACGACCCGGCCGGCGCGGTCGACGCCCTGCGCGCGCTGGCCAACGGAGACTGACCGCCGGACGCGGACGTCCTCCTCGGCGCGTCGTCGGGACACCGGGCCCGCCGGCCGCGTCAGGAGGACGTCTCGGCGTTCGGGAGCTCCGGGGCCTGTGGGGTGGGCCGGGGGCGGGCCCAGCGCCAGACGATGCCCGGTATGGGGCGCTTCGCCAGCGTGCAGAACCGTTCCCGGAGCCTCGCGATCGGTGGCGCCGGCCCCCGGATCGGGACACTAGTCCTTGACGGGGCCCTTGATGGGATACGTCTCGGACATCTCTTCCGCGGGGGAGTGCGGCGGAAGCTGAGGGCTCCCGACGAGGTCGGGGTTCAGGGCCGGGTCCAGCACCACGTCCTCGCCGTGCACGGTGGGCTGCTCGGGGAAGTGGCAGGCGGTCAGGTGCCCTTCCCGGTTCCCCTCCAGCCGCACCAGGGGCGGCTCCTCGATCGCGCACTTCTCCTGCGCCTTCCAGCAGCGGGTGCGGAAGCGGCAGCCGGACGGCGGGTTGATGGGGGAGGGCACGTCCCCGGCCAGCCGGATGCGCTCGCGCGGCCGCCCGTCCTCCATCACCTCGGGCACCGCGGAGAGCAGCGCGTGCGTGTAGGGGTGACGGGGGCGCTCGTACAGGGAGGCCCGGTCGGCGATCTCCACGATCTTGCCGAGATACATGACCGCGACGCGCTGCGAGAAGTGCCTGACCACGGCCAGGTCGTGCGCGATGAACAGGAACGCGATCCCCAGGTCCCGCTGGAGCTCCTGCAGCAGGTTGATGACCTGCGCCTGGATGGAGACGTCCAGGGCCGAGACCGGCTCGTCGGCGATGATCAGCTTCGGGTTGAGGGAGAGCGCGCGGGCCACCCCGATGCGCTGCCGCTGACCGCCGGAGAACTCGTGCGGGAACCGGTTGTAGTGCTCGGGGTTGAGACCGACGATCTCCAGGAGCTCCCGGACCCGCTTGTCCCGGCCGCCCGGCGGGTTGATGTCGTTGATGTCCATGGGGCCGCGGATGATGCTGCCCACGGTGTGGCGGGGGTTGAGCGAGGAGTACGGGTCCTGGAAGATCATCTGGATCTCGGCCCGGATGGGCTTGAGCTCCCTGCGCCCGGCGTGGCCGATCTCCTGCCCCCGGTACCGGATGCTGCCCGCGGTTGGCTCCAGCAGCCGGGCGGCCAGCCGGCCGGTGGTGGACTTGCCACAGCCGGACTCGCCCACCAGGCCCAGCGTCTCCCCGGCGTGCACCGTCAGGTCGAGGCCGTCGACGGCGTGGACGCTGCCGACCTGCCGTTTGAGGATGAAACCGCCCATGACGGGGAAGTGCTTCTTCAGCCCGGACAGCTCCAGCAGCACCTCGCCGCGGGCGTCACCGGTCGTCTCGCTCACTTGTGGATCTCCCTCTTCTGGGCGAGGGTCAGGTAGCACGCGTCGCCGTGGCCGCGGTGCGGGGACAGTTCGGGGCGCTCGGAGCGGCAGATCTCCGGGCCGGCCAGTTGCGTGTAGTCGCACCGGGGGTGGAACGGGCAGCCGGGCGGGACGTTGATCAGGCTCGGCGGGGTGCCGCGGACCGGCCGGAGCGGCACGTCCACCGGGGCGCCCAGCCGCGGCATGGAGGCCAGCAGGCCCCAGGTGTAGGGGTGGCGGGGCTCCTGGAGCACCTCCTTGACGGTGCCGCGCTCCACGGCCCGCCCGGCGTACATCACCAGCACGTTGTGCGCGGTGTTCGCGACCACGCCGAGGTCGTGGGTGATGAGGATGATCGAGGCGCCGGTCTGGTCCTGGAGCTCCTTGAGCAGGTCCAGGATCTGGGCCTGCACGGTCACGTCGAGGGCGGTGGTCGGCTCGTCGGCGATCAGCAGGTCGGGGTCGCAGACCAGCGCCATCGCGATCATCGCGCGCTGCCGCATGCCCCCGGAGAACTGGTGGGGGTAGTCGTCCACCCTGATCTTCGGCTGGGGGATGCCGACCCGCGTCAGCATCTCGATCGCGCGCGCCCGGGACTGGGCGCGGCTGGCGCCGGTGTGCTTGCGGTAGACCTCGCCGATCTGCTTGCCGATGGTGTGGTACGGCGAGAGCGCCGTCAGCGGGTCCTGGAAGATCATCGCGACCTTGTTGCCGCGCAGCTTCTCCATGGTGGAGCTGGGGGCGCCGATCAGCTGCTGGCCGTCCAGCACGATCTCGCCGCTGATCTTGGTGGTCTCCGGGTTGTGCAGGCCGAGCACGGTCAGGTTGGTCACCGACTTGCCCGACCCGGACTCGCCCACGATCCCCAGCGTGGTGCCCTTCTCCACGTCGAAGGAGAGCCCGTCCACCGCGTGGACGACGCCGTCCTCGGTGTGGAAGTCGACGGTCAGGTCTCGGACCGAGAGGAACGGAGTTGACACTTTCTTCAGGACTCCTAGCCCAGCCGCACGCGGGGGTCGATGACGGCGTACAGGATGTCGACGATGATGTTGAAGAAGACGATCGCGCCGGCTGCGACGAGCACCGTCGCCATCAGCATAGGCAGGTCCGAGTTGACGACGGACCGGATCGAGAGCTGCCCGATGCCCTGCAGGCCGAAGGTCGTCTCGGTGATGATCGCCCCGCCGATCAGGGTGCCCAGGTCCACGCCCAGGATCGTGACGATCGGCGTCAGGGTGCCGCGCAGCGCGAACCTCATCACGACCGAGCGGCCCGACATGCCCTTGGCCCGCGCGGTGCGGACGTAGTCCTCACTGAGCTGCTCCACCATCGTCGAGCGCGTCATACGGGTGTAGTTGGCGGTGAAGATGATCGCCAGTACCAGCCAGGGCAGCAGCAGGCCGCCCGCCCAGGCGAGCGGGTTCTCCGTGAACGGCGTGTACCTGGGCTGCTGGAAGATCGGGTTCTGGTAGACGAAGAAGTACATCGCGAGCGTGCCGACGAAGTAGATCTGCACCGAGGCGCCGATGAGGGACGACACGCTGGCGATCTTGTCCAGCGGTTTGCCCTGCCGCAGCGCCGCGACGATGCCGGTCGCCACGCCGAAGGTGAAGAAGACGATCATCGCCCCGATGGTGAGCGAGACGGTCAGCGGGAGCCGGTCGAGGATCGTCTCGAACACCGGTGCCCGGTTGACGAAGGAGTAGCCGAGGCAGGGGGCCGGGCAGTGGCCCAGGCCCTCGTATTCGCGGCCGGCGAAGATGCCGACCAGCCAGGCCACGAACTGGGCGAACAGGGGCTGGTCCAGTCCAAGGTTGTGCCGCGCCTGCTCCAGCAGCTCCGGCGGGCACACCTTGCCGCAGGCGAGCCTCGCCGGGTCACCGGGCACGGCGAAGAAGAGGAAGAACGTGACCGCGGCGATGATCAGAAGGGTGACCGCGGCGCCGAGTGTGCGGCGGATGATGAATGGAAACATTGCCTGTTTTCCCGAGGTGGCTGGGAGCGCTGCGGGGCCTTCCCGGCCCCTGGCCGCGGCCCCGCGGGGGTGTCGCCCCCGCGGGACCGCGGCCTCCGGTCTCTCCTACGGTTTCGTGAACGTCACTGCTTCACGAAGATGGTGTTCGGCGAGACGACCCACGACTGCGGGTCGATCTCGGCGCCACCCACCTTGGAGCCGTGGAGCGTGTTGGCGATCTTGTTCTCCGCCACGACCAGCGGGGCGTACTTCTCCTGGATCTCCTTGTCGAGCGCCATCCACGCGGCGTTGGCCGCGTCGATGTCGGTCATCGCGGTGATCTCGTCCATCTTCTTGGTGAGCTCGGGGTCCTTCAGGTGCGAGTAGTTCGGCGCACCGTCGGCGATCGGGCCGAAGATGACCGGCATGACCGTCGAGCCGGACGGCCAGTCGGCGCCCCAGCCGCCCCAGTAGAGGTCGAACTCGTTCTTCACCTGGCCGATGGAGTCGTAGTAGGTCTTGCGGTCCAGCGGCTTGGCCACGACCTTGATGCCGGCCTTCTCCAGGGCGTCCTTGATCACCAGGGTGACCTTCTCCTGGGTCGGCAGCTGGTTGTAGGCGTAGACGATGGTCGGCGTCGGGTTGCTCGACTCGGCCAGCAGCTGCTTGGCCTTCTCGATGTCACCCTCGGGCTTGGTCTTCTTGCCGTACAGGTCGTAGGCCTCGTAGCCGACCGTGGTGTTCTCGTTCAGGATCGTGGTGGGCAGCGCCGCGGCGGCCGGGCCACCCGAGACCTGCTGGATCTGCTTGGACGGCCACGCGTAGTTGATGGCCTGGCGCAGCTTGACGTCCTTCACCCGGTCGAGGTTGAAGTAGTAGTAGTTGCCGTACGGCGAGGGGCTCTTCAGCAGGCGGGGAGCCAGCGCGGGGTTGCTCAGCACCTGCGGCAGCCGCTCCGGCGGGACGGACGCGTAGAAGGTGAACGCCGTCTGGTCCGGGCCCGAGTCCGCCACCAGGCGGTCGGTGATCTGCAGGTGCTCCTGGCCGAACTCCAGGCGCCACTTGTCGGGGTAGGCGCCGCGGATCGGGTCGGTGGCCGGGTCCCAGTGCGGGTTGCGCTCCAGCTCCATCGACTTGTCGACCACGTGGCTCTTGATGATGTACGGGCCGCTGGAGAAGGGCTCCTTGTCGTACTTCTCCTTGGTGTCCTTCGCCTTGGGCACGATGGCGTAGCCGCCCATGGCGAAGGCGTAGTTGGCGTCGGCGTGCGGCGTCTTGAACTTGAAGACGATCGTCTTGTCGTCAGGCGTCTCGATGGCGTCCAGGCGCTTGCCGTCGTACGGGCCCTGGTAGGCCTTCTTGTGGTCGACCTCGGTCAGCCACTGCTGGACGTAGGTCGGGCCCTGGGTGATGAACGGGGCGAAGGTCCGCTCGATCGTCCACTTGACGTCCTCGGACGTGATCGGCGTGCCGTCCTGCCACTTCACGCCGTCCTTGAGGGTGAAGGTCCAGGTCTTGCCGCCGTCGGAGGGGGTGCCGGCGTCGGTGGCCAGGTCGCCGACCAGCTTGTAGTCGCCCTTGGCGACGCGCTTGTAACCGGTCAGGCCGCGGTGGATCAGCAGGCTGAAGTTCGTCTCGGTGTTGACGTACTGCTGCGCCGGGTCGAGGTGGGAGAAGTCGTCCCGGTCGATCATCGTGACGGTGCCGCCCTTGACGACGCCCTCCGGCGCGACGGCGGGGCCCTTGGAGTCGTCGGCGGTGCCGAGCGTGATCTTCGGCGGCGTGTAGCTCGGTGCGGCCGAGGGGGCTCCGCTGGCGCCGGCGGAACCGGAGGTCGCGGGGGCACCCTGGTTGCCGGCGGCGCACGCGCTGGTCAGCGCGAGGACGCCGGCGGCGAGAAGGGCCATCGCTGACCGCTTGCGGACTTTCATCTTTCTCCTATTCGGATCTAGCGCTTGAGCTTGGGGTCGAAGGCGTCGCGGACCGAGTCGCCGAGCAGGTTGAACGCGATCACGAAGACCAGCAGGGCGACACCGGGGAAGACCAGGTAGGTGATGTCGTTCATGTAGACCTCGGTCCCGCGCTGGAACATACGGCCCCAGTCGGCGATGCTCTCGGGCATCCCGGCGCCCAGGAAGGACAGGGCCGCCTCGGCGGTCACCATGGCGGGCAGCAGCAGCGTCGACTGGATCAGGATCGGCGTCCACAGGTTGGGCAGCAGTTCCTTGAAGACGATCCGGGCGGGGGAGGCGCCGGTCACCTTGGCGGCCTCGACGAACTCCCGCTCGCGCAGGGAGAGCACCTGGCCGCGCAGGAGCCGGGCGATGCCCGCCCACCCGAACGCCGTCAGCAGGGTCACGAGCGTCACCGCCCGCAGCCAGATCGGGGTCTCCTCGTCGGGGCTGACGAAGAGGTTCTCCACCACGGGGATGAACGCGATGATGAACAGCGTCGAGGGGAACGAGAGGACGATGTCGATCAGGCGGCCGATGAAGTAGTCGGTCCTGCCCCCGGCGTACCCGGCGACGATGCCCACGACGACGCCGATGACCGCGATGAGGACCGTCGCGGTCATCGCGATCGCCAGGGAGGTCCTGATCCCGTAGACGAGCTGCATGAACACGTCCCGGCCCAGGGTGGGTTCGACGCCGAACCAGAACTCGGAGCTGATGCCGCCGTTGGGCAGGACCGGGTAGCCGTATTCGTTCAGCAGACCCGGTATGTGGTGACCGTAGAGGGTGTACGGATCCTTGCCGTAGAGCCAGGAGATGACCGGCGCGAAGATCGCGACGAGGAAGAAGAAAATCACCACTCCGGCGGAGACGACGCCGGTGCGGTCACGGCGGAAGCGCAGCCACATCAGCCGGCCGGGGGAGCGCCCCACCGTCTCCGGTGTCTTCGCCGCGAGCTTCTCCCCGGTCGTGGTCGCGGCTGGTGCAGGGATGGTCATCGTGCGGGAGCCCCCAACGAGCATGGCTGAGCGTGATCCCTGGAACCATCGCAAAACAGGCGGTGGCAAATCAATGGTTCAGAGCGTACTCGTCTTTTTGTTGTGTAACTTCCATCTGTTTGTAGCTGCAATTCCGTTGACTGCTTGGGGGGGTGGTATGAAACACTTAATTGGCTTGGAGACTGATTTTCACGGATTTGTGACACTGTCATGACACAGCCATGACACCCTTGTCGGAGTCTTGTCCCGTTCGTGTCACAGATTTGCGACGGATGTGTCGAACCTCACCTTGTAGGGTAATCATGCGCTTACGAGGGAGTGTGGCGTATGGATCACGGTCTGTTCGGTCCTGACTCGGTCACCTGGCGGGTGATGGGAGAGCCCATCCTCCTCGTCGGGGGCTTCCGGGCGCTGCTGATGCAGGGCCTGCACCCCCGGGCCATGCGCGGGGTCGCCCAGAACTCGGCCCTCATGGACCCGGCCGAGGCGTGGTCCCGCTTCGTGCGCACCACCGAGTTCGTGCGCGTGCGCACCTACGGCACCACCGAGGAGGTCGCCCGCGCGGGGGCCAGGGTCAGGAGGATCCACGCCGGCCTCACCGCCCTCGACCCCGACACCGGCGAGCGTTTCCGCCTCGACGACCCCGACGCGCTGCTCTGGGTCCACGTCGGCGAGGTCGACTCCTACCTCTCGGTCGCCCGCCGGGCGGGTGTGCGCCTGACCGACGCCGAGGCCGACAGGTTCGTGGCCGAGTGGCGGCGCGCGGCCGAGGTCGTCGGCCTCCGCCCGCAGGACGTCCCCGGCTCGGTCGCCGAGATGGACGACTACATCCAGGCCTCCCGCCCCGCCCTCTACTTCGCGCCCGAGGTGCCGCACCCGCTCCGCCAGTCGCTCAACCCGCCGCTCCCGGCCCGCCTGACGCCGCTCAAGCCGGTCCTGCCCGTGCTCACCCTGCTCGCCTTCGCGACCCTGCCGCGCTGGGCGCGCAAGCTGTACGGCCTGCCGGCCACGCCGCTGGGCGACCTGTGGGCGACGGCGACGCTCCGGACGCTGCACACCGGAATCGGCCTGGTCCCCGCCCAGGTCCGTTACTCCCCCGACGCCCGCAGGGCGCACCGGGTGGTGGCGGAGCGCGCCGCCTAGCTTGACCAAGCGTTCGCTTGGTCCATATGGTGGAGGGGTGTGTCGTGCGGTTTGCCGGACATGGCACACTGATGTACGGGCGAGGAGTCGGTTCCGGCGAGTCGCCCACACAGCAGAGCAGCGTGCTCCGGGGTCGGTGAAAGTCCGAACCGGCGGTGACAGTCCGCGACCCGGTCGAAGCCATCGACCGGTTGACCTGGTGAAATTCCAGGACCGACGGTTAAAGTCCGGATGGGAGGAAGCGCGCGAGCGGAGAGTGTCTTCGGGCACCCTCCGCTGAGGAGGGTGTGCACACATACCCGTCTTATCCCCCCGGGGCCCGCGGTGGCTACAGAGCTACTCGCGAAGGAGACCTCGGGTGAGTGATCGGGCGCCGACGCGCCGAGCGGCCCGGTGCGCGTCCCACGGACACCGCGCCGCCCCCCACCGCCTTCCCGCCGGCCCCGCCGGTCCAGGCGTCGTTCCCCGTGCTGCCGGTGCCGGTGTCCCCGGCGTTCCCGGCACCGGCCGTCCCCGTGTCGCCGATGCCGGTGTCCCCGGCGTCTTCGGCGCCTGCCGTTCCCGGCCGTCACACGCTCTCCGCGCGTCCCCCGCCTCCGTCCCGAGAACGTCGTCCGCCGCCTCCGTCCCGAGGACGTCGTCCCCCGCCGGCCGCGGCCCGCGTCCCACCGCCGGTCCGGTACCCCCGAAGGAGTTGTGAATGTTCACCGGAATCATCGAGGAACTGGGCGAGATCGCCGCGATCGAGCCGCTCCCGGAGGCGGCGCGCCTGGCGATCCGCGGCCGGACGGTCACCGCCGACGCCGGGCACGGCGACTCCATCGCCGTCAACGGCGTCTGCCTGACGGTGGTCGACGTGGACGGGGAGGTGTTCACCGCCGACGTGATGAAGGAGACGCTCGACCGCAGCTCCCTCGGCGCGCTGACGCCCGGCTCCCCGGTCAACCTGGAGCGCGCGGTCCGCGCCGACCAGCGCCTGGGCGGCCACATCGTGCAGGGCCACGTGGACGGCACCGGCGTCCTGCTCTCGCGCGAACCCGCCGAGCACTGGGAGGTCGTCCGCATCTCCCTGCCGCCCGAGCTCGACCGCTACGTGGTCGAGAAGGGCTCCATCGCGGTGGACGGCGTCAGCCTCACCGTGGTCGGCGTCGGCGCCGGAGGCTTCTCCGTCAGCCTCATCCCCACCACCCTGAGCCTGACCACCCTCGGCGCCAAGCAGCCCGGCGATCCGGTCAACCTGGAGGTCGACGTGATCGCCAAACACGTGGAGAAGCTCGTCGGCGCGTACGGGCGCGGAACCGGGGCGCACGTGCCGGCCGATCCGGCCGGGCCCTCGGGCCCGGCGGGTCCGCCGGAGCAGGCGGGCGCGCCCGCCCTCGCGGACCGGGGGGACAGGCGGTGAACTGGGCCGAGGCGGGATTCGAGATCCTGGGGACCAAAGTCCTCTGGACCGACCTGATCGGCAACCTGGCCGCGCTGTCCACCGTGCTGCTGGCCATCCGCAAGTCCATCTGGACCTGGCCGGTGCAGTTCGCCGGGTCGATCCTGCTGCTCGTCGCCTCGATCAGCGCGCACATCACCGGCAACGCGCTCAAGCAGGTCATGTTCGCCGCGCTGGCCGTCTACGGCTGGTGGCGCTGGTCGCGCGGGACCCAGAACGGGCAGGACCTGCCCGTGCGCCCCGCGACCGGCCGGGAACGGCTCGCGCTGGCCGGCGTCATGGTCGCGGGCACCGCGCTGGTCGGCGTGCTCTTCTTCGCCGCCGAACTCTCCTGGGGCGTGCACGCCCCGCTGCCGCAGGGGTACTTCCTGGTCGCGGCCGACGCCTACATCTTCGTCGGCAGCGCCGTCGCCACCTGGGCGCAGGGGCGCGCGCTGGTCGACTTCTGGCTGATCTGGATCGCGGTGGACCTGGTGGGCGTCCCGCTGGCCTTCAGCTCCGGGCTGGTCGTCTCGGGGACCGTCTACGGGATCTTCTTCGTGCTCGTCCTGATCGGATTTTTCAACTGGCTCAAGGAGTACCGGTCGAGGACCGTGCTCGTCCCCAAGGAGGCCGTGTGACCACGCCGGACCCGATCAAACTGGACCCGATCGAGCGGGCCGTCGCCGACATCCGCGAGGGCAGGGCCATCGTGGTCGTCGACGACGAGAACCGGGAGAACGAGGGCGACATCATCTTCGCCGCCGCCAAGGCCACGCCGGAGCTGCTGGCCTTCACCATCCGGCACAGCAGCGGCGTGGTGTGCGTCCCGATGCGCGGCGACGACCTCGACCGGCTCGGGCTGCCGCTGATGGTCCACGACAACAAGGAGCGTCTGCGCACCGCGTACACGATCAGCGTGGACGCCCGCGACGGGGTGAGCACCGGCATCTCGGCGGCGGACCGGGCCAGGACGATCCGCACCCTGTGCGACTCGGCGACCGAGCCGTTCGACCTCGTGCGGCCCGGCCACGTGTTCCCGCTCCGCTACCGGGAGGGGGGCGTGCTGGTCAGGCGCGGTCACACCGAGGCCGCCGTGGACCTGGCCGTGCTGGCCGGGCTGCGCCCCGCCGGCGTGCTCGCCGAGGTCGTCAACGACGACGGGACGATGATGCGCCTGCCCGAGCTGCGCCGGTTCTGCGACGAGCACGACCTGGCGCTCGTCTCGATCGAGCAGCTCGTGGAGTACCGGCGTCGGACCGAGCGCATGGTGACCCGGGTCGCGGAGACCCGCCTGCCGAACCGGTACGGCACCTGGCAGGCGTACGGCTACGCCAGCGCGCTGGACGGCGGCGAGCACCTGGCCCTCGTCCTCGGCGACCTCGACGACGGGGAGAACATCATGGTCCGGGCGCACTCCGAGTGCCTGACCGGGGACGTGTTCGGGTCGCTCCGGTGCGACTGCGGCGTGCAGCTGGACCATGCGATGGCGCGCATCGCCGAGGAGGGCCGCGGCGTGGTCGTCTACCTGCGCGGGCACGAGGGGCGCGGGATCGGGCTGCTGGCCAAGCTGCGGGCCTACGGCCTGCAGGACCGCGGCAGCGACACCGTCGACGCCAACCTGGAGCTGGGGCTGCCGATCGACGCGCGGGAGTTCTCCAACGCCGGGCAGATCCTCGCGGACCTGGGGGTGAAGTCCGTCAGGCTGCTGACCAACAACCCCGCCAAGATGCGCGGCATGGACGGCTACGGCATCAAGGTGCTCGGCCGCGAGCCCATGCCCGTCGTGGTGAACCCGCACAACCAGAAGTACCTGTCGGCCAAGCGCGAGCGGCTCGGCCACGACATTCCCGAGGAGAACGCATGATCGGGCGAGTCGGTAAGCACGGGGTGTTCGCGGATGCGAACCACGAGGGGAGTGAGCTGATCGCATGAGCGGTACCGGACGACCGGCCGCGGCGGCCGTCGAGGCGACGGGCCTGACCGTCGGCATCGTCGCCGCGCGGTGGCATGAGAAGATCACCGATCAGCTCGTGGCGCGGGCCGTGCAGGCCAGCCGGGACAGCGGCGCCACCGCGACCGTGGTCCGCGTGGCCGGCTCCCTGGAGATCCCGGTCGTGGCGCAGTGCCTGGCCCGGCGCTGCGACGCGGTCGTGGCCCTCGGCGCGGTGATCCGGGGGGAGACCGCGCACTTCGACTACGTCTGCGACTCGGTCACCTCGGGCCTGACCCGGATCTCACTGGACGAGGAGGTCCCGGTCGGCAACGGGGTGCTCACCTGCGACTCCCTGGACCAGGCGCTGGACCGGTCGGGCCTGCCCGGCAGCCACGAGGACAAGGGGTACGAGGCCACGGTGGCCGCCCTGGAGACGGCGCTCCTGCTGAGGGAGCTGCGCTCCTAGGGCGCCCGGGGACGCGCCGGGATCGCGGCCGGGACCGGCGGGAGCGTGCGGTAGGTTGCCTTCGGTACCCGGACCGGCCGGTACGGACGCCGCGCCCGGTGGTTCTCCGAAGGATCGTGATCGCCAAGTGGACCGAGAAAGCGTCTCTCCGCCCCCGCTCCCCGTCGTCTGGCGGCCGAGGAAGGGGCGGATCGTCGCGTACGGTTTCGCGGGAGCGATCATGCTCGGCGCGCTGCTGATGGCGATCTTCCTGCCGCCGCCGTTCCGCCTGGGCGACAGGGTGGCGATGGTCGGGCTCGGCGGGCTGGTCGCCTGGGTCCTGCACATGCTCGGACGCTGCCGGGTGGAGGCCGACGAGCGGGGCGTCACGGTGGTCAACCCGTTCCGCGTGCACCGTTACGAGTGGCCCGCGGTCATCGGCGTCACCCTGGCCGAGGGCGAACCCTGGGCCAGGATCGACTTCTCCGACGGCGCCACGATCTCGGCCATGGGTCTGCAGGGTTCGGAGAAGGGCCGCACCGTGCGCCAGGTCCGCGAACTCCGCGCGCTCATCAAGGAGCGCGGCGAGGCCGACGAGACCCGCTGACCCCGGGCGGTCAGGTCTCCTCGGCGAAGCGTTCGGCCTTGTCGGCCTCGCCCGCCACGAGGAGGGTGTCGCCGCTCTGGATCACCGTGTCGGAGGTGGCGTAGGTGAACCGGCCGCCGGGTTTCTTGATCCCGACCACGGTGACCCCGTACTCCTTGCGGATGCCCAGCTCGCCCAGGGGCCTGCCGCCGGCCCAGCCGGGGGCCTTGGTCTTGATCAGGGCGTAGCCCTCGTCGACCTCCACGTAGTCGAGCATCCTGCCGGTGACCAGGTGCGCCACCCGCTCGCCCATGTCGTGCTCGGGCTGCACCACATGGTGGGCGCCGACCCGCTCCAGGATGCGGCTGTGCTGCAGGCTGATCGACTTGGCCCAGATGTCGGGCACCCCCAGGTCGGTCAGGACGGACGTGGTCAGGATGCTCGCCTCGATGTCGTTGCCGATCCCGACCACGGCCCGGCCGAACTCCGTGACGCCCAGCTGCGTCATGGCGTCCGGGTCGGTGGAGTCGGCGCACACCACGTGGGTGAGCCGCCCGGAGAACTGCTGCACGATCCGGGGGTCGCTGTCGACGCCGAGCACCTCGATGTCGCGCCCCGCCAGCTCGACCGCGAGCGCGCCGCCGAACCGGCCCAGGCCGATCACCACGACCGCGTCGGCGCGGTGCTTCTTGTCAACCAACGAGGGGACGCTCCTCCGGGTAGCGGAACCGACGGGTTTGCATGTGAAGCGCGAGCGCGGCGCCGAGCGTCACCGGGCCGAGCCTACCGACGAACATCAGCGTCGTCAGGACCAGGTGCCCCGCGGTGCCGACGTCCGCGGTGATCCCCGTCGAGAGCCCGACCGTGGCGAAGGCCGAGATCACCTCGAACAGCACACGGTCGAGCTTGAACGGGGTCAGCATCATCATGACGAAGGTGCCCAGGGCGACGAACGCCACACTCAGCAGGGCGATGGTGAGCGCCTGCCGCTGCAGCTGCTCGGGGATGCGGCGGCGGCCCGCCGAGACGTCCGGCTCGCCGCGCACCTCGGCCAGGATCACGAAGCCGAGGAGCGCGAACGTCGTCACCTTGATGCCGCCCCCGGTGCTCCCGCTGCCCGCGCCGATGAACATCAGCACGTCGCTGATCAGCCAGGAGTTCTCGTTCATCTGGGAGGTGTCGACCGAGTTCAGGCCACCGCTGCGGGTCATGGTGGTGTGGAAGAACCCGGCCATGATCCGGAGCCCGGGGGCGAGCAGGCCCATGGTGCCGGGGTTGTTCCACTCGGTGGCGGTGATGGCCAGGGTCCCGCCGGCCGTCAGGACGGCCGTCATCCCCAGGGTGATCTTCGCGTGCAGGCTCCAGCGCGACGGGCGGCGCCAGTTCTCCCGGAGCACGGCGTAGACCGGGAAGCCGAGGCCGCCGGCGACCACCGCCAGCGCGAGCGGCAGGCAGACCCACGGGTCGGTGACGAACCGCATCATGCTGTCCGGCCAGAGCGCGAACCCGGCGTTGGTGAACGCCGAGACCGCGTGGAACGCCCCGTAGTAGAGGGCGCGGCCGATCGGCTCGTCGTACCCGGCGACGAAGCGGGCGGTGAGCACCGCGGCGGTCAGCGCCTCGACCACCAGGGTGACCTTGACGACGCCGGTGACCACCTGGCGGACGTCGCCCGGCCCCAGGGTCTTGGTCTCGGCCTGCGTGTTGAGCCGGGCGCGCAGCCCCAGCCTGCCCGAGACGACCAGCGCGAGGATCGACGAGAGCGTCATGATCCCGAACCCGCCGATCTGCATCAGCGCCAGGATCACCAGCTCGCCGAAGAACGACCAGTGGCTCGCCGTGTCGTGCACCGCGAGCCCCGTCACGCACACCGCCGAGGTCGCGGTGAACAGGGCGGACGGCAGCGAGGCCCGCTCGCCCTCGGCGGCCACCGGCAGCGACAGCAATCCCGTGCCGACGAGGATCACCGCGAGGAAGGCGAACACGACGACTCTCGACGGCGTGTTGATCGGCCCCAGGAGGTTCTTCACAGAGGGTGAGAATACGCCTGCTCACCCCGGTGCCCGGATCTTTCCCGCACACGGTACGGCCCGCGGTCCCACCGGGCACCGGCGCCGTGCGGTCACGCGGGCATGCGCCCGCCGGGCGTAGCCTGAGGTGGTGGTGAGGCGGACAATCGACGCATCCGACGTGGAGTCGCCCGCGCGGCTGGCGGAGCTGCTCGACGAGCAGACGTACCTGGCCGACGAGGGCCTGGTCACGGCGGCCTTCCTCGCGCTGCGCATGGGCCGCCCGCTGCTGCTGGAGGGCGAGGCGGGGGTCGGCAAGACCGAGCTGGCCAGGGCCCTGGCCGCGGTGCTGGGCGCCCCGCTGATCCGGTTGCAGTGCTACGAGGGGCTCGACGCCGCCCAGGCGCTCTACGACTGGGACTTCGCCCGTCAGCTCCTGCACCTGAAGGCCGCGGAGGCGGCCGGGATCACCGACGCCGCGCGCCTGGAGGGCGAGGTCTACGACCGCAGGTTCCTGATCGCCAGGCCGCTGCTGAAGGCCATCGAGACCCAGCCCGCCGTGCTGCTCATCGACGAGGTCGACCGGGCCGACGTGGAGTTCGAGGCGATCCTGCTGGAGGTGCTCTCGGACTTCGCCATCTCCGTCCCCGAGCTCGGTACGATCCGGGCCGCCCGGCCGCCGGTGGTCGTGCTGACCTCCAACCGCACCCGTGAGGTGCACGACGCGCTGAAGAGGCGGTGCCTCTACCACTGGCTGGAGCACCCCTCCTTCGACAGGGAGGTGGCGATCCTGCGCCGGCGCCTCCCCGAGTGCTCCGAGGTCCTGGCCGAGCAGGTGGCCAAGGCGACCGGGCGGCTCCGCGAGACGGACCTGATCAAGCCGCCCGGGATCGCCGAGAGCCTCGACTGGACCGAGGCCCTGCTGGCCATCGGCGCGCGCGAGCTCGACCCCGACGCCGCGGCGGCCACGCTGGGCGCCCTGCTGAAGCACCGTGAGGACCACGAGACGGTCCTCGGGAACGGGTTCTTCGGTGGCCGTCGCGGCTGACGGCGCCCCGGACCCGGAGGCCCCCGGAGCGGGGGCGGGGGATCTGGTCGCCGTCATGACCGGTTTCGCCAGGACCCTGCGCGCCGCGGGGGTGCCCGCCGACCACGAGCGGACCCAGAGCCTGCTGCGGGCCCTGTCCCACCTCGACGCCTCCCGGCCCGACGACGTCTACTGGGCCGGCCGGTTCACCCTGTGCGCCTCGGCCGACGACCTGCCGCGCTACGACCGGGTCTTCCGCGCCTACTTCGGCGGCCTGCGCCCCGGCCGGGCGCGGCCCCCGGCGATCACCGTCACCCGGCACACCACCGAGCGGGCGGGCGCCCAGGGCGGCGGCGCCGACGCCCCCGCGCTCGCGGCGACCGCCAGCACGGTGGAGGTGCTGCGCAACCGGGACGTGGCCGCGCTGACCGGCCCGGAGCTGGCCGAGGTGCGCCGGCTGCTCGCCCTGCTGCGGGTGGGGCGGCGGCAGCGCAGGTCGCGGCGGTTCCGGCCCGCGCGCCGCGGGCGGCTGGACGGCCGGGCGACGGTCCGCGAGACCCTGCGCCGGGGCGGGGAGGTGGCCGGGCTCCGCTACCGCGCGCACCGCACCAGGCCCCGCCGCGTCGTCCTGCTGGTCGACGTCAGCGGCTCGATGACCCCGTACGCCGACACGCTGCTCCGCTTCGCCCACGCGCTGGTGAGGTCCGAGCCCCGCGCCACCGAGGTGTTCAGCGCGGGTACCAGGCTCACCCGGATCACCGCCGAGCTGCGCCACCGCGACCCGTCCACCGCGATGAACGCCGTCTCCCGCGCCATTCCCGACTGGAGCGGCGGCACCCGGCTGGGCGAGGAGATCAAGCGGCTCCTGGCGCGCAACGACGCGGGCGGCGCGATCGTGGTGATCGCCTCCGACGGCTGGGAGCGGGGCGACGCCTCGCTGCTGGGCGCGCAGATGGCCCGGCTGTCGCGTACGGCCTATCGCGTGATCTGGGTGAACCCGCACAAGGGGCAGCGGGGCTACCGGCCGCTCACCGCCGGCATGCGCGCCGCCCTGCCCCACGTCGACGACTTCGTGGCCGGGCACAGCCTGGCCGCGTTCGAGGAACTGGCCGAGCTTCTGGGAGGCGTGAATGCGTGACGTGCTGTCGCAGATCGTGCGGTGGTGGGAGGCCGGGGAGACCTTCGGCCTGGCGACCGTGGTCGACACCTTCCGCAGCGCCCCGCGCCCGCCCGGGGCGTCGATGGCCGTGCTCGGCGAGGAGGCCGAGGGCAGCGTCTCGGGCGGCTGCGTCGAGGGGGCCGTCTACGAGCTGGCCCACGAGGTGGTCGCCTCCGGCGCGCCGGTTCTGCAGCGGTACGGGGTGAGCGACGACGACGCCTTCTCCGTCGGCCTCACCTGCGGCGGCATCCTGGACGTGTTCGTCGAACCGGTCTCCCGGGAGACCTTCCCGGAGCTGGGGGCGGTCGCCGCCGCGGTGCGGGAGCGCGAGCCGGTGGCGGTGGCGACCGTGCTGTCCGGACCCGGGACGGTGGGCGCCCGCCGGGTGGTCTGGCCGGACCGCTCCGCGGGTTCGCTCGGCGTGGCGCGGCTGGACGCGGCCGTCGACGACGACGCCCGGGGCATGCTCGCCCAGGGGCTCACCGGGGTCCGCCGGTACGGCGCGCGGGGCGAGCGGCGGCTCGACGAGCTCGCGGTCTTCGTCCACTCCTTCGCCCCGCCGCCGCGGATGCTGGTCTTCGGCGCGATCGACTTCGCCGCCGCCGTGGCGAGGATCGGCAAGTTCCTCGGCTACCACGTGGTCGTCTGCGACGCCCGCCCGGTCTTCGCCACGGCCAAGCGCTTCCCCGAGGCCGACGAGGTGATCGTCAAGTGGCCGCACGACTACCTCACCTCGATCACCGTGGACGAGCGGACCGCGATCTGCGTGCTCACCCACGACCCCAAGTTCGACGTCCCCCTCCTGGAGGTGGCCCTGCGCACCTCGGCGGGCTACGTCGGCGCGATGGGTTCGCGCCGCACGCACGAGGACCGGCTGGCCCGGCTCGCCCAGGCGGGGCTGGGGGAGGCGGAGCTGAAGAGGCTGCGCTCGCCGATCGGCCTCGACCTGGGCGCGCGGACGCCGGAGGAGACCGCGGTCTCCATCGCCGCGGAGCTGATCCAGCTGCGCTGGGGCGGTTCGGGACGACCGCTCACCGACGTCTCCGGCCGCATCCACGGGGAGGGGGCCGGCGGTTGACCGAGGCCGGGGAGGAGCCCTTCGCCGCGCCGCCGACGCCCGGCCTGCTGCTGGCCGCCGGGTCCGGCTCCCGGCTCGGCACCCCCAAGGCGCTGGTGGACTTCCGCGGCGAGCGGCTGGTGGACCGCGGGGTCCGGATGCTCCGCGACGGCGGCTGCCGTCCGGTGGTCGTGGTGCTCGGCGCGGCCGTCGCGCCGGTGCCGGGGGCGGTGACCGTCCGCAACCCGGAGTGGGGCTCCGGCATGGGCTCCTCACTCCGGGCCGGCCTGGACGCGCTCCCCGCCGCCGCGGAGCACGTGGTGATCGCCCTGGTGGACCAGCCGTTCGTCGGCCCGCGGGCGGTCCGGCGGCTGATCCGGGCCGCGGCGCGGGGCGCCTCGGTCGCCGTCGCCACCTACGGCGGGGAGCGGCGCAACCCGGTGCTGATCGCCAGGGAGCACTTCGCCGAGGTCGCCCGCCTCGCGACCGGCGACACGGGAGCCCGGCCGTTCCTGAGGGCCCATCCGGAACTGGTCGTCCCGGTGCCCTGCGACGACGTCGGCGACCCGGCCGACATCGACACCCCGGCCGACCTGTCCGCGCTGCGGTCCCGCCCGGACCCGCCCGGCTGAGGGAGGTCCCGGCCCGGGGACCCGGCCGGGAGGGTGTTCAGAAGCGCAGCGAGGCGACGGCGGCGCGGTGGTCGCTGCCCGGGACGTGCTCCACGCCCGCGTCGGTGGCGGTCAGGCCGCGGTAGAGGATGTGATCGGGCCGGGTGACCGGGAAGGACGCCGGCCAGGTGAAGCCGAACCCGCTGCCGGCCTCCTGCTGGGCGTCCGAGAGCGGCGGGACCAGGCCGGCACGTTTGCGGTCGGTGGTGGCGGTGTTGAGGTCGCCGAGCAGCAGCAGCCGCTCGCTGCCGTCCCGGTCGACGACCTTGCGCGCGTACCGGAGGGTCTCGTCGCGCTGGGCGGTCTGGCCGGGGCGCGCGGAGGCGAGGTGCATGACGTAGACGGTGAGGTCGCCCTTGGGGGTCCTGACCACCGCGCGCAGCGCCCGCGCCCAGTCGAGGCCGATGTCCACCTTGCGGGACTCGACGATCGGGAACCGGCTCCACAGCCCGACCGTGGCGATCCGGTAGCGGTGCGGGAAGCGCTCGTCGAGGACCTTCGCCGCCGGGCCGCCGGGGGTCAGCTCCTGGACCGCGACCAGGTCGCGGTCCTCGGCGACGATCCGCGCCGCCTGCGCGGACTCGGCGTTGGTCGCGCCCACGTTGAGCGTGGCCACCGACACGTCGCTCGGCCCCCCGGGCGGGGTGCGCAGCAGCGCCGGGCCGAACATGACCCCCCACACGGTCGCCGGGAGCAGCACCGCGAAGATCACCTGCCACGAGCGGGTCGCCAGGGCGGCGGCCAGCAGGATCGGCACCGGGACGCCGAGCCAGGGGAGCAGGCTTTCCAGCATGGGCGTGAAGCCGCCGAGCTCGGGGAGGAGCCGGTGCCCTCCGAGCGTCAGCGTCACGAGCCCCGCCGCGACGATGATCGACCGCCTCAGCACGCCCCTCCTCGTCCGTCCCGCCCGGGGTTCCCCGCCCCCGGACCCGTAGGCTACCGGCCTCGCGGCGGCGGCGCGGGGCTTGGTGGTTCGGCGGTGAGTCGATAGCCTTTTACCCTCAAGTAACGGAACAAAATTCGGTTCTGTCGGCGCGTGCGGAAGGACGGTCTCACGATGCGCATCGGTATGGCCCTGAGCTACTCAGGAGGCTTCAAGGAGACGGTGGCAGAGCTGGTCGACTACGAGAAGGCCGGCCTCGACATCGTCTTCGTCGCCGAGGCCTACACCTTCGACGCGGTCAGCCAGATGGGGTACATCGCGGCCAGGACCGAGCGGCTGCAGATCGCCTCCGGCATCCTCCCCATCTACTCCCGCACCCCCGCGCTGCTCGCCATGACCGCCGCGGGCCTCGACTACGTCTCCGACGGCCGCTTCACCCTCGGCCTGGGCACCTCCGGGCCGCAGGTCATCGAGGGCTTCCACGGCGTGCCGTACACCGCGCCGATCGGCCGCACCCGTGAGGTCGTCGAGATCTGCCGCCAGGTCTGGAGGCGCGAGCGCCTGACCTACGAGGGCAGGCACTACACCATCCCGCTCCCCGCCGACCGGGGCACCGGCCTCGGCAAGCCGCTGAAGCTCATCAACCACCCGGTCCGCGAGCGCATCCCCATCGTGATCGCCGCCATCGGCCCCAAGAACGTCGAACTCACCGCCGAACTGGCCGAGGGCTGGGAGCCGATCTTCTACATGCCGGAGAAGGCCGCCGACGTCTGGGGCGCCTCGCTGGCCGCGGGCCGGGCCAGGCGCGACCCGGCCCTGGGCGAGCTGGACGTGATCGCCCAGGCGACGCTGGCCATCGGCGACGACGTGTCCGGCTGGCTGGAGCTGGGCCGCCCGATGGCCGCCCTCTACATCGGCGGGATGGGCGCCAAGGGCAAGAACTTCTACAACGACCTCGCCCGCCGTTACGGCTACGAGAAGGAGGCCGAGCAGATCCAGAACCTCTACCTCGACGGCAAGAAGAACGAGGCCGCCGCCCTCGTCCCGGAGGAGCTGCTGCGGAGCATGTCGCTGATCGGCTCCGAGGGTCACGTCCGCGAGCGCCTGCAGGCCATGAAGGAGTCGGGGGTCACCACGATCAACGTCACCCCGCTGGCCCGCACGCACGAGGAGCGCCTCCGGCTCGTCGAGCGGGTCCGGGAGCTCGCCTCCTGACCGTGCCGTACGGCCCGCCCCCGCGTGGGCCGTACGGCAGCCGGGGAACGACCCGGCCGCTCCGGCGGTACGGCCCGCCCCCGCGCGGGCCGTACCCGCCCGTCAGTCCCGGGACATCAGGGTGAGCGCGTAGAGCGCGATCGCGGCGAAGTCGTCGGCGGGCTCGGACGCCTGCCAGGAGCGGACGTCGTCGACGTACCGCGAGCCGCGCCCGGTGAACTCCTCGTAGCGGTCCACGCCGTCACCGGGGCAGGGCTTCATCTCCTCGAAATGGCCGCCCAGGCCGTCCTTGAACAGGTCCTCGCTGTTGGGGCCGTTCACCACCGCGCCGGTGGCGAGGGGGCGGCGGCCGTCGACCCGGCCGTTGAGGTTGGCGATCTGGTGGTGCGGGCACCGCTCGAAGTTCTCGCCCACGCCGACCATGAACGACACCCCCCAGGCGTTGGCGCCGAAGGTCCAGTTGCGCTGCCGGGTACCGAAGGCGTCGTAGGTGCGGTCGCCGCTCACCGAGCGGTACAGCCGGGAGGTGGCGGCCAGTCCGAAGGCGTGCGGCACGGCGTCGAAGCCGTCGTAGACGGCCCCGGCCCGGAACGGGTCCCCCGCCGCGCGCCTGGCGCCGATCTCCAGTTGCGCCTTCAGGTCGCCGAGCAGACGCGACTCGTCCACCGCCAGGCCGGTGGCCCGGCCCGCCCGCAGCGCGCGGACCAGGTCGGCGTGGCCGAGGGCGCTGACGTCGTAGAGGTTGAGCGTGTCACCCCCGGCGTCGTGCTTCAGGTACTGGCCGGCCCAGTGCGCGGCCTGCCTGAGCCACTCGCCCGCCCTGGGGTCGCCCAGCCGCTGCGCGGCCAGCGCCAGCTCGGCCCCGCCGAGCTCCATGTCGTCGCGCCACACGCTCTCGGGGTAGAACGCCCACGGCAGCGAGGTCGTCAGCCGGCCCACGTCCTCGGTCTTCGCCAGCGCGTAGATCGCGGCGGCCCTGTCGAGCAGCCGCCGGGCCCGGTGGCGGTCGGGCTCGACCTGGGCGGCCAGGGCGAAGGCGGCGGCCGTGCGGCCCGCGAGGTTGGGGCTGATCGGCCGGCCGGGCGGGGCCGCGCGGAAGACCGGGCGGTTGCGGATGAACCGGCGGCCCTCCGCCGTGTCGTGATCGTCGGCCTCGGGCAGGCGCCAGATGTCGTGGTCGCCGACGAAGGTGCCCTCCGCGTTGCCCGCGCCGATGCCGACCTGGATGTAGAGGGTCTTCGACTTCTCGTCCCACATCTTGTCCAGCCACTTCAGGCCGTGCGCGGCCTCGGCGCGCAGACGGGGGTCCGTCAGGTGGCCGCCGTCACGCTCGGCCGCCCAGAGCAGCGTGTCGACGTAGGCGAGGATGTGGGTGAACTTCAGGTAGTCGCCCGCGTCGAACCAGCCGCCCTCGACGTCGACGGTCTCGCCCAGCGGGGTGAGCTCGCCCTTGATCTGGTCGGTGTCGGGGCCGGTGAAGACGGGCCACTCGTAGACGGCGGCGGCGCGGTCGTTCAGGTGGCTGGGCTTGCGCCGCAGCTCGCCCGGGATCACGTCGGCGCCGTCGCGCTGGGCACCGAAGAAGGTGACGGCCTTGGCCGCGGGCAGGGCGAACTGCGCGGCGGAGGCGACGCGGAAGGCGGCCGAGGTGGACGTGGCCGTCTTGATCCGGTAGGTGCCCGGGGTGCGGAGCCCGGTGAGGTCGATCGGAGAGACGTGCCCGTACTTGGCGTTCCAGGGACCGAGGTCCGCGCCGGCCCGGCCGCGCAGCACCTCCCTGCCCCGGTGGTCGACGACGGTGAACGGGGTCCCGGCGGCGGGACCGGTGGTCATCAGGTAGGCCTGTTTCGACTCGCCGGGCGAGAATCCGACCTGGTCGACCCGGATGAATCCGCCGCTGGTCTCCGCCGTGGCGGGGCTCGCGGGCAGGGCGAGGGCGAAGAGGGC
The DNA here is from genome assembly GCF_039534445.1 of Streptosporangium fragile. Lineage (NCBI taxonomy): Bacteria > Bacillati > Actinomycetota > Actinomycetes > Streptosporangiales > Streptosporangiaceae > Streptosporangium > Streptosporangium fragile. Next base: position 80,766 of record NZ_BAAAVI010000030.1, read on the forward strand.
TACGGCGGCGAGGACACGTCGCATCGGCGCTCCAGGGAGGGGGGTAAGTTAGGAAACCTTCCTAACCTCCCACGGCACGCTAACGACACCCGTCAACGGGGTCAATACCATGGCGTTCCATGACCGCCATCCACGCCCGGCGCCGCGCGACCCTCGCGGCCCTGCTCCCCGCCCACGAGGTGGACGCGATCCTGGTCACCCACGGGGTCAACGTGCGCTACCTGACCGGCCTGGCCAGCTCCAACGCGGCCGTCCTCGTCCGGGCCGACGCCACCGCCACGCTGGCCACCGACTCCCGCTACGTCGAGACCGCCCGCCGCGTCTGCTCCGACATCGAGGTGGTCGAGGAACGCGACGTCTCCGGCGCCCTGCTGCCGGAGACCGGCCTGACCGGGATCGAGGCCGACCACATGTCCGTGGCCGGCTACTTCCGCCTGGGCGGGCACCTGGTGCGCCTGTCCGGGCTGGTGGAGTCGGTGCGCATGGTCAAGGACGACGCCGAGATCGACCTCATCCGCACCGCGTGCGAGATCGGCGACGCCGCCTTCGCCGACGTGCTCCCGCTGCTGCGGCCCGGCCTGACCGAGCGGGAGGTCGCCAGGGCGCTGGAGCGCCGGATGGTCGAGCTGGGCGCCGACGGGCTCGCCTTCGACTCGATCGTGGCCGGCGGGCCCAACGGCGCCGTCCCGCACCACTCGCCCTCCGACCGGCCGCTGGAGCGCGGCGACCTGGTCACCATGGACTTCGGCGCGCTCTACCGGGGCTACCACGCCGACATGACGAGGACGGTGGCGATCGGTGAGCCCGGCGGCTGGCAGCGCGAGATCTACGACCTGGTCCGCGCCGCCCAGCGGGCCGGCCGCCGCGCGGTGCGCCCCGGCGCGGCCCTGCACGACGTCGACGCCGCCGCCCGCGACCTGATCGCGGAGGCGGGGTACGGGGAGTTCTTCGGGCACGGTCTCGGCCACGGCGTCGGGCTGGAGATCCACGAGGTGCCGTTCCTGTCTCCGCGGAAGCCGGAGCGTGACACCGGGCACGCTAGACTAGAGGATCGAGTTCCGGTCACCGTTGAGCCTGGGGTATACCTGCCGGGCAGGGGCGGCGTCCGCATCGAGGACACGCTCGTGACGCGTGATGACGGGCCGGAACTTCTCACACGGACGACCAAAGAGCTGCTCGTCCTTTAAGAGCGGCCGTACGCAGGAGAGACTAGTGGCGACGACGAACGACCTCAAGAACGGTCTGGTGCTCAAGCTCGACGGCGGTGAGCTCTGGACCGTTGTGGAGTTCCAGCACGTCAAGCCCGGCAAGGGCGGTGCGTTCGTCCGCACCAAGCTGAAGAACGTCACCTCGGGCAAGGTCGTCGACAAGACCTTCAACGCGGGTGTGAAGGTCGAGGTGGCCAACGTCGACAAGCGGGAGATGCAGTTCTCCTACATGGACGGCGACGACTTCGTCTTCATGGACACCGAGACCTACGACATGATCCACGTTTCCCGGGTCGCGGTCGGCGCCGCCGCCAACTACCTCCTGGAGAACATGCTCGCCACGGTCGCGATCAACGAGGGCAACGTCCTCTACGTCGAGCTGCCCGCGGCCGTCGAGCTGACCATCGCCGAGACCGAGCCCGGCCTGCAGGGCGACCGCTCCACCGGCGGCACCAAGCCCGCCAAGCTGGAGACCGGGGCCGAGATCAAGGTCCCGCTGTTCATCACCACCGGCGAGAAGGTCAAGGTCGACACCCGCACCGGCGATTACCTCGGCCGCGCCTGATGTCGGCACGGGGTAAGGCGCGCAGGCGCGCGCTCGACATCCTCTTCGAAGCCGAGGCACGTGGCGAGGACCCGCTCAAGGTCCTCGCCGAGCGACTGGAGCGGGCCGAGCCGCCCGTGAACGAGTACACCGCGACGATCGTCGAGGGCGTGTGCCGGCACCGCTCGCGCATCGACGAGCTCATCACCACCTACGCCGAGGGCTGGACGCTCGACCGCATGCCGGCCGTCGACCGCAACCTGCTGCGCGGTGGCACCTACGAGCTGCTGTGGATGCCCGACGTGCCCGAGGGCGTCGTCATCAGCGAGTGGGTCAGCCTGGCCTCCGAGCTGTCGACCGACGAGTCGCCGCAGTTCGTCAACGGCCTCATGGCCCGCTTCAAGCAGCTGAAGCCGTCCCTGACGCTGTAGCGCATCCGCGGGGGAGCCGGACCTCCCGGCCCCCCGCCGGCGCGCGTCCGCCGGTCCGCCCTCCGGGGCGCGTCCCCCTTCCCGCGCTCGATCCCGCCCGCCCGGGAAAAAGACTCGGCCAAGCAGGAGTATGGATCCCGCTTGGAGCGCACCATGAGCCGCGCGGCGTAGGCTGGGCTCGTCACCGTGACAAGGGAGGCGATCCGAAGTTGCACGCCGTAGGCATCTCGCGGCAGGCAGGCACCCCCGCGGTCCGCACCGCGGTCGTATGGGACGTCCTGAGTGCCGTGCTGGCCGAGCGGACGGCCGTGACCGGCCGCGACCGGCTCGACATCGTCGACGCCGGGGGTGGCACGGGCGGCTTCGCCGTCCCGCTGGCCGGCCTGGGGCACGCCGTCACGGTCGTCGACGCGAGCCCCGACTCCCTCGCCGCGCTGGAGCGCCGCGCGGCGGAGGCGGGGGTGGAGGTGCGCGCCCTGCAGGGTGACGCCGCCGACCTGGGGGAGCTGCTCCCGCCCGGTGGCGCGGACCTGGTGCTCTGCCACAGCGTGCTGGAGTACGTCGAGGACCCCGCCGGTGCGCTGACGGCCATGGCCGGGCTGCTGCGCGAGGGCGGTGTGATCAGCGTGCTCGCCGCCAACCCGCTGGCCGCCGTGCTGCACCGCGCGATCGCCGGCCGCTTCGACGAGGCCCGCCAGGTCCTGGACGACCCCGAGGGCCGCTGGGGCGATCGCGACCCCACGCCCAGACGCTTCACCGGCGAGGCCCTGGAGCGGCTGCTGGCCGCGACCGGCTTCACCCCCGGCGAGGTCCACGGCGTGCGGATCTTCGCCGACCTGGTGCCCAGCCGCCTGCTCGACGGCGAGCCCGGCGCGGCGCGCGCCCTGGTCGCCCTGGAGCAGGCCGCGGCGGCGCACCCGGTGCTCCGCGACATCGCCACCCAGATGCACGTGCTCGGCCACCGGTGAGCGCCCCGTCGAACGTGTGTTCCCGTAGGATGGCGGTGTGTCGAGGAAGCAGCAGATGCCGCGCCCGGAGTCGGACCTGGGCACCGACGACACCGGCTGCCCGATCCTCCACGTCGACATGGACGCCTTCTTCGCCGGCGTCGAGCTGCGCGAGCGCCCGCACCTGCGGGGCGCGCCCGTCATCGTCGGCGTGCCCGGGGCGCGCGGCGTGGTGCTCAGCGCCACCTACGAGGCCAGGAGGTTCGGGGTGCACTCGGCGATGCCGATGACCCGGGCCCGGCGGCTCTGCCCCCGGGCGGTGGTCATCCCGCCCAACCACGGCAAGTACGCGGAGGTCTCCCGGGGCGTCATGGAGGTCTTCCGGACGTTCACCCCCGAGGTCGAGCCGGTCGCCTCCGACGAGGCGTTCCTCGACGTCGGCGGGGCCCGCAAGAGACTCGGCCGGCCGGTCGAGATCGCCCGCATGATCCGGGAACAGGTCGCGCGCGAGCACGGCATCACCTGTTCCGTCGGCGTGGCGAACAGCAAGTTCGTGGCGAAGCTCGCCTCGCGCCACTGCAAGCCCGACGGCCTGTTCGTCGTGCCCGCCGACCGGGTGGTCGACTTCCTGCACCCACTGCCCGTGGCGGCCCTGTGGGGCGTCGGGGAGCGCACCGAGCGGTCCCTGGCCCAGTTGGGCATCAGGACCGTCGGAGACCTCGCCAGGGTCCCCGTGGCCACGCTCCAGCGGCATCTCGGCCAGGCGGCGGGCGCGCGCCTGTCGGCGCTCGCCTGGGGACGCGACGAGCGCCCGGTGACCCCTCACTCGCCCGACAAGAGCATCGGCGCGGAGGAGACATTCGCCACAGACATCGGTGATCCCGTGGAGATCCGCAGGGAGCTGCTCCGCCTCGCGGAGCGGGTCGCCGCCCGCCTCCGGCAGGGTGGCCACGTCGGCCGCACGGTCAGTGTCAAGCTCCGCCGCGCCGACTTCACTACCGTCTCCCGCTCCCGGAGTCTCCGCGAGCCCACCGACGTCGCACAGGTCCTGTACGGCGTCGCCCGCGACCTGTACACCGCCTCCGGCCTGGAGAATGTCCCGCTCCGCCTGGTCGGCGTGCGGGTGGAGAACCTCCGCCCGGCCGACGGCGCGAGCCGCCAGCTCACCCTCGGCGAGCGCGAGAGCGGCTGGCGCGAGGCCGAGCGGGCGATGGACAGGGCGGCCCGAAGATTCGGCCGGGATGCCGTGCTCCCGGCGTCGCTAGTTCGCCCACCGTTTGATGGAATGGATCCATGACTCCGCCTCCGGTTTGGACTACGTTGGACGTTTTCTTTCGTCTACGTCTACAGCCTCGTATTCTGGGGATAACCGACCGCGAGGTTCGGACACCCCGTGTCGTCCGTCACCGTCTTCCCCGTCCTGGGGCCGTCCTTGGGAGGCGCCGTGCCGCTCTCTGAGCACGAGCAGCGCTTGCTCGACCAGATCGAGCAGGCCCTCTACGCCGAGGACCCGAAGTGGGCCAATACCGTCAGGATCAGTGATCCACGCAGCCATTACCGGCGCCGCCTGGTGAAGGCCTCCATCGGCTTCATCCTGGGCATCGTCCTGCTGATGGTGGGCGTTGTGATCAACAACATCCCGCTCGGCGTCGGCGGTTTCGTGGTCATGCTCGCCGCGTGTCTGTGGGGCCTGTCCAGTTGGAAGCGGATGAACGGCTTCGGTGACACCGGGGCCATGCCGTCCGACCAGCCGCGGGGCCGCGCCGGGCGCCGCGGTGGCCCCCGCCAGAGCTTCATGGAACGCATGGAGGAGCGCTGGCGCCGTCGGCACGATGAGCGCTAGCGGGACGGCCGGTCGCTCGTAGCGGCCGGCCGCTCGTCTCGACACGACATGGGCCACTCCCCGGCGGGAGCGGCCCATGTCGTCGGCCGTGTGTTCCTTCCGCGCGCTCAGGCGTTCTTCCGGGCCGGCCGCCGCAGCCGGATGTTCTCCAGCCGGTCGAAACCGTCTAGGATCCGCCCGCCCATCGCCCGCATCCGCAGGAGCGTCGAGGGCGGCAGCAGCGCCGCGCGGATCCGCCGGCCGCGGGTGACCGTGGCCGCCAGCGCCCGCCGCACCGTCCGCACGTCCTCGCGCAGCGAGCCGGTCTCTCCGGCCGTCCGGGCGAAGAGCATCCGCTCGACCGCCGTGGCGATCCGGGCCAACGCGGCCGCCGCCTCGGGCATGAGGGAACGCTCCGCCGCCAGCCTCCTGGCCAGCGCTCGGGGGCTCTCACTGACCTGGCGGGACAGGCCGTAGTCGCACAGGGCGTCGTCGAGCTCCGCCCAGGCCGCCGCGACCGCCGGGTTCCGGCGGGTGCTCCTGACGGCCGCGGGGCCGGTCGGGTCCGGTGCCGCGCGTCCCCCGTCCCGGACTCCGGGCTCCCGCTCCGTACGGGAGAAGGACCGGCGGCGGCGGGCCCGCAGCTCCCAGCGGAGCATCGCCGGGATCAACGCCACCAGCAGCACGCCCGCCACCCCGAGGCCGATCTGCGCGGCGGGCGGCACGCCCTCGTCGACCTCGACCGGCACACCGCCGAACTCCTGGTCCGGCCTCCGGTCGCGACGGTTCGCCGGGTCGTTCGGCGTGTCCGAGTCTTCGGCGCTCGCCGACGGGGCCGCGGTGGGCTCGTCCGGGGTGCTCGGCGCGGTGACCTGGGGACGGCTGTAGGCGGGCACGGTCGCGCTGCCCTGGCCGGCCCCGCCGGCCGGGGTGGGTTCGAACCTGAGCCACCCGGTGCCCTCGAAGTACAGTTCGGGCCAGGCGTGCGAGTCGTGGGTGCGCACCTGCCACTCGCCGGCGAGATTGCTGCCGCCGGTGTATCCGATGGCGACCCGGGCGGGGATGCCCAGGATCCGGGCCAGCACCGCCATCGAGGCGGCGAACTGCTCGCAGTACCCCGTCCGGTTGCGGATCAGGAAATCCGTCAGCGCCGGTCCGTCGTGGCCCTGGGTCGCCAGGCTGTAGGTGAACCCGCCGTCTTCGGTGAAGAACTTCTGCAGCTGGATCGCCTGCTCGTACGGGCCGGCGTCGCGGTCGGTCACCCGGAGGGCGAGCTCCCTGATCTCGCCCGGCAGGTTCTCCGGCAGCTCCAGGTAGCGCTCCCTGATCTCCTGCGGCGCCGGGGCCGCCGCCTTGAGCCGGTCCGCGTCGGCCTTCGGCTCGGCGGTGACCACCTCGTACGTCAGCCCTCCCGCGGTGTTCCGCGTGGAGAAGACCATGAGGGTGTCACGGTCGGGACGCCAGTCGCCCTCCACCGTGACCCGGGAGGCGGGGTAGGGCAGGGGCAGGAAGCTCAGCCTCCTGACCTCGTCGCTCACCGTGATCTTCAGGGTCGCCGGGGTGACGGGGGTGCCGGAGCTCTGCCCCGGGGGCGGCGGCATCGGCCCTTCGGAGGTGCGGTCCTCGGGACGGCCCCGGGGTTGCGACATCGTCCACTGCTCGCCGTCGAAGACGTCCAGCGAGTACATCCGCAGGTAGCGCGGTGTGCTGTCGCTGGAGGTGTAGGTCAGGACGGTGGAGTTGCCGGGCAGCGAGAGCTGGCCGCGCAGGTTGACCATGGGGTTGGGGATGCTGATGGAGTTCCCGCCGCGGCCCTTGCCGTTGCCCACGCCGAACCCGAACAGCGGGTCGGGCTCCAGGGTGGGCAGCAGCGCGGGGAGCAGGACGGCCAGCGCGATCGCGGTGAACCCGATGCGCTTGCCCGACAGCCGCAGCAGCCCGGTGTCCCCGGCGGGCGGCTGGGCGGTGCGGGACGACGTCCGGCGCACCAGCACCGCCCTGCCCCAGTGGTTGACCCGCTCCCGTCCGTCGGCGACGAGCAGCCCCAGGTAGCCCAGGGCTCCGACGATGAACGCCGGCCAGCTGATCGGCTCGGCCACCACCGCGGCCGGGACGGTGAACAGCGCCAGCAGCGGCAGCCCGGTGAGCGCCGCCTTGCGCATCCGGGCGGCCAGCAGGTCGACCGCCAGGGTGATGACGCCGACGCCGCCGCAGGTGAGCAGGACGATGCCGGTACTGTCGGGCACCGGGGCGGCGAAACGCTGGATGTCGGCGAAGCCCGTGAGCAGCAGCCGGACCAGCTCGACGACCGACTCCCTGGTGGGCAGCACCCCGGCCCACGCCTCGTCACCGGCGAACACCGTCGTCAGGTAGAGCAGCAGCGCGGCCAGCTGGGCCGGCGGGGCCAGCCACCGGGGCAGCGGGTGCCGGCCGGCCAGCACGCCGGTCCCGGTCACGACCAGGATGGCGCCGAGACTCGTCCAGAACCAGGTGCCCCCCTGGAAAAGGGGATAGAGCGCGATCGCGACCGCTCCCGTGGCCGCGCCCGACGCGATGGAAAGTCTCATGACCCACCCCTGCTCGCTGCGAACCGCCCGCGCTGCGCGGCCTCCTGCCACACGCCCGCGACGGAGGCGCCGGCGGGCAGTCGCACGACGCGCCAGCCCGATCCCGCGAGCACCGCCCGCGCCGCCTTGAACTCCTCGTTCTCGCCGGTCCCGGGATGCTCCCAGCCGGCCACGTCCAGCATCACCGCCACGCCGGTCACGTTGCCGTGTCTGGCCCTGGCGAGTGCCTGGGCCTGCTCCACGTCCATCGCGCCGAGCACGGCCACGATCAGCCCGTCGCCGCCTCCCTGGCGCAGCGCGCCGATGCCGAACTCCAGCGACCGGGCGGGGCTGGTCCGCACGACGGCCAGGGTGTCCAGCAGCGACCAGCTCAGCCCGGTCTCGGTGAGGTGTTCGGCGCCCTGGTCGGTGACCAGGCGCAGGCCGAGGCCCTCGTGGGCGAGGTGGACGCCGATGGAGGCCGCGGCGGAGACCGCCGCCTCGAACGACGAGCGCGGCCCCTCGCCCCGGTGGGCGTGGCGGCGCGTGTCGAGCAGCAGTGCCCCCCTGCTCTGCCACTGCTGCTCCTCGCGCCGCACCATCAGCTCGCCACGCCTGGCGGTCGAGCGCCAGTGCACCCGGCGCAGGTCGTCGCCCTGCCGGTACTCGCGTGGCGCGATGTCGTCGTCCCCGGCCGCCGCCACGCTCCTGGTGCGGCTGTCGCCGCCGCCCATCCACTCCCCGGAGAGCCGCACGTGGGGCAGGGCCACCACGTGGGGCGTCACCACCAGCGTGTCGCTGATGGTGAACGACCTGGTCAGCTCGACCAGACCGAAGGGGTCACTGATCCGGATGGAGAGCGGCCCGATGGCGAAGCGACCGCGAAGGTCGGAGCGGACCCGGTAGTCGATCTCCCGGATGCCCTGGGCCTCGACCCGGTCCAGGACGAACCGGGGCCGGGCCCCCAGCGCGTAGGGAACGGTGTCCTCGATCATCAGCAGGCCGGTCGGCAGCCGGGTGACGTTCTCCAGCCGGAGGGTCACCGTGGCCTCGCTGCCCACCTCGGTCCTGGGCGGGTCCAGGCGCCGGGCGCAGCTCAGCCGGTAGCGCGTGCGGGCCACCACCATGGCCGCCAGCAGCGGCAGGGAGATGATCAGCACGGCGATCCTGAGCAGGTCGTGCTCGCCGAGGATGAAAGCGCACAGCAGCGCCGCGACGCCCGAGGCGAGGAAGGACCTGCCGCGGGCGGTGAGCGCCTTGAGACCCGATGTCACCGCGCCTGGGCCTCGGGAACGGGCACCCGGCGGACCAGGTCGGAGATCACCTGCTCGGGCAGGCGCCGCTGTCCCTGCGCCTCGACGCTGGGCAGCAGCCGGTGCGCGAGGACGGGGACGCACAGATCCTGCAGGTCGTCCGGGATGACGTAGTCGCGGTCGGAGAGGGCGGCGTGCGCCCGCGCGGCCCTGACCAGTTGCAGGGTCGACCGCGGGGAGGCGCCCAGCCGCAGCTCGGGGGACTGGCGGGTGGCGGTCACCAGGTCGATGGCGTACTTCTTGATCGGCTGCGAGACGTATACCCCGCGCACCGCCTCGATCAGCGCCTTCACCTCGGCGGTGGTGGCCACCGGCTCCAGCTTGTCCAACGGGGAGGCGGCGCCGTGCACGTCGAGCATCTCCAGTTCGGCCGAGGGTGCGGGGTAACCCATCGCGATCCGGGCGGTGAAGCGGTCACGTTGCGCCTCGGGAAGGGGGTAGGTGCCCTCCATCTCGATGGGGTTCTGCGTCGCGATCACCATGAAGGGGCTGTCGAGCCGGTAGGTCGCGCCGTCGACGGTGACCTGGTGCTCCTCCATGCACTCCAGCAGGGCCGACTGGGTCTTCGGCGAGGCCCGGTTGATCTCGTCGCCCACCACGATGTTGGCGAACACCGGACCGGGCTTGAACTCGAACTCCCGGGTCTGCTGGTTGTAGGCGCTCACCCCGGTGATGTCGCTGGGCAGCAGGTCGGGGGTGAACTGGACGCGGCGCACCGGGCAGTCGATGGAGCGCGCCAGGGCCTTGGCGAGCATCGTCTTGCCCACCCCCGGCACGTCCTCGATCAGGAGGTGCCCCTCGGCGAGCATTACGGTCAAGGTCAGGCGGATGACGTCACTCTTGCCTTCGATCACCGACTCGATCGACTCGCGGATCCGGTGCGCGGTGACGACGAGATCTTCGAGCGGAGGTGAGACGTCATGGGTTACTGCCACCAGGCCTCCATGAGGGTGCGGCGGTTGCGCGCCGGGGATTCGTATTGCGGGACCTTTGCCGGTCCGTAGTCCATTCTGTGCACCGACACTACGGCGCCGTGCGTTCCAGCCGCGACTTTATGTGGTCATTAGGGCTGATTTCGGGTGAACAGCCACAGTGTGTACGTCGGCCGTCATGTTTCCGTCCACGTGGTGTGCCGATCCCGTGACGGGGGGCCGTGTGCGGTACGTACCGGCGCACCTTCCACCATTCTTACCCGTCTTGTGGTTAATTTCATGATCTTCCAGTTATCCGGACAACTTTTCGACAGTTCGTCGACACGCGGGGTGCCGCTCACCCCCTCCACTTCGCCCCACCCCTTCTGAGCTGGGGAAATGGCAGCCGGGCCGGTCGCGATGGCGGGCCGAATCAGTTGACGGTGGAGAGAAGTGGAGTATGGTGGTGCGCAGTGGAGGGCAGGGGCAGCGATGCCTGGCGCTCCGCTAGGCACAGGAGGTGGAGCCGATGTTCCTCGGCACCCATCACCTGCGTCTCGATGACAAGGGACGGCTGTTCCTGCCGGCGAAGTACCGTGAGGAGCTGGCGGAGGGTCTGGTGATCACCAAAGGCCAGGAGCGCTGCCTCTACGTCTTTCCCGTAGAGGAGTTCCAGCGCATAACCGAAGCTCTACGCGGCGCGCCGGTCACCGCCAAGACGGTCCGTGACTACAGCAGGGTCTTCTTCGCCAGCGCATCCGACGAGGTCGCCGACAAGCAAGGTCGCATCACCGTGCCGCAGGCTCTGCGCGAGTACGCCGGTCTGCGTCGCGACTGTGCGGTCATCGGGGCCAACACCCGGCTGGAGATCTGGGACGCGAACGCCTGGGACAGCTATCTGGCCGATCAGGAGCAGGCTTTCGCCGACCTGTCGGAGGAGGTGCTGCCAGGGATTCTGTGACTCCACGGTCGACTCATCGGTGAATACGTCGTTCGGCGAGGTCTCCACCCGCAACCACTTGCCGGTCAGCTGATGCACCTTCCCCGGTGTCAGGTGACGGCGGATACGCGGGTGCGGATGGGGACCTGGCCGGACGGCCCCGGGGGTGGGGGCCAGGGCAGGGACACCGATGAGCGTCCGCCGCATGTCCGCGGGCGGATGCGGCGAAAGAGGGGGTTTGCGCGTCATGCGCGCCGAAAACGACAGCAATGGGCTTCAGGCGTTCGGCGGGCACATCCCCGTCATGCTCGATCGGGTGCTGGAACTGCTGGCTCCCGCGCTCTCTCGCCCGGATCCGGTGCTCGTCGACGCCAACCTCGGCCTCGGCGGCCACGCCGAGGCGCTGCTCGCCGCGCACCCCGCCCTCCACCTGATCGGGATCGACCGCGACCCCTTCGCCATCGAGCAGTCCACCGCCCGGCTGGCCCCGTACGCCGACCGGACCACCCTGGTCCGCGCGGTCTCCGACGAGCTCCCGCGCGTGCTGGCCGAGGCCGGCCGCCGGCGCATCGACGGAGCCCTGTTCGACCTGGGTGTCTCCTCGCCCCAGCTCGACGAGGCCGAGCGCGGTTTCGCCTACTCCTACGACGCGCCGCTGGACATGCGGATGGACCGCGACCAGGAGCTCACGGCGGAGATCGTCGTCAACACCTACCCGGCCGCCGAGCTGGTCCGGATCCTGCGGGACTACGGAGAAGAACGATTCGCCCCGCGTGTCGCACAGCTAATCATCAAGGAAAGGGCCAGGGAGGCCATAACGTCTACCAAGCGGCTTGCGGAGATCGTCCGTACGGCGATCCCGGCCGCTACTCGCAGAACTGGGGGAAACCCCGCCAAAAGGACTTTTCAGGCGTTGCGGATCGAGGTGAACGCGGAGTTGACGGCGCTGGAACGCGCGCTTCCTGCCGCGCTCGACGCGTTGACGCTGGGCGGGCGCGCCGTCGTGCTCGCATACCACTCCCTCGAGGACCGGCTGACAAAGCAGGTTATGACCGCGCGAACCAGGGATAGCAGTCCTCCCGGGCTTCCCGTCCCGCTCCCGGCTCACCAGCCGCGGTTCGCGTTCGTGACGAGGGGAGCCGAGCTTCCGAGCGAAGAGGAGGTGGCCCGCAACCCGCGGGCGGCCTCTGCCCGGTGTCGGGCGGTAGAGAGGATCCGTGAGGCAGTTGACGAGGAGTGAGACAGACGTCCGCCGTACCGCGCCCGGTCGCGGTGTGCGACCCGTGCGCGTTCCCCGCGCGGTGCCGCGGCGACGCGGGAGCGGTCCGGCCAGGCCCGAGCCCGTCGCCGACCAGGCCCCGCCGGCCAGGGCCGTCCCGCGGCCCCGCCGCGCGCGTGCGCCGCGCACTCCTTTCGTGCTGCTCGTGGTCGGCCTGCTCTGCGGCGGCCTGGTCAGCCTGCTGCTGTTGAACACCGTCCTCGCGCAGGACTCCTTCCTGGCCAACGAGCTGCGCAACGACACCAAGCGTCTCCGCCAGGAGAAGCAGGAGAAGAAGAACCGCAACGCCCAGCTGGAGATGCCCGGCGTCCTCGCCGGCAACGCCGAGAAGCAGGGGCAGCAGCCCGACTGGGAGCGCGCGCGCGTCATCGTTCCCGACGGATCGGCCAGCCGGGCCGCCAGCGGCGGCCAGAAGCTCGTCGGGCGGGAGCAGACGGAGGGCACGGGCCGGTGAAGGAGACCGGCGGCCTGGGTCCGGAGCCGGGCCGCGGGGCCTCCGGTGGACCGGCCGGGGGTTCCGCGCGCCGGGCTCCCGGCGGTCCCGGCCGTCCCGCACGGCCGGGAGGCGCCCCTGACGCCACCGGGAAGCCGGGTCACGCCCGGCCCCCCCGCTCCGACGGCTCCCGTCCCCCCGGCGCCCAGGACGCCCCTGAGGGCCGTCCCCGGCCCGGTCCGGCGGGCAGGCCGCCCGCCTCCGGCGCCACCGCCGGACCCGGTGCGTCCGGGCGGTCTTCCGGCGGGGGGTCCGGCCGGTCTTCCGCCTCCGGCTCCCCGCGCCGGTCTCCCGGCGCGGACGGACCGGGCAGGCCCGGCTCCTCCGGCCGAGGCCGGGCGCCCGAGGGCTCCGGCCGGCCCGGCCCCTCCGCGCGGTCTTCCGGTGCGGGTGGTTCCGGCAGATCCGGTCCGTCCGGCCCGGCGTCCGCCCCGGGCGGCCCTGGGAAGGCTCAGGGCCCCGGCGGAACCGGCAGGCCCGGCTCCTCCGGCCGGGCGTCCGCTCCGGACGGCTCCGCCTGGCCCGGTCCGTCCAGGGGGTCTTCCGCCGGTTCCGGCCGGCCCGGTCCGTCCGGGAGG